>JBARNL010000736.1:0-4598 GCA_049802955.1 Candidatus Angelobacter sp. | reverse complement strand
ATGGATACCAGCCTTGTGGGTCACGTCCTCAAACCACTTTTGGTCGTCCCGCTGTGGAGCACTCCCGCCGGCCGGCAGCGCGCCCAGCGCGCCCAGCAGCAGGAATGCAAACAGGGTCCGTTTATGACTTTTCACCAGCATAAGACATGTCGACACGGCGATTTCAGCCTGTCGCTTCCACAGCAGATTGGTTAAAGCTGGGAAGCCGGCACGCATACTCCCGCACCGTTCTCGCGTGAGCCAGCGGCAGACGCATAGCGTTTCTCAACTAGACGACTGCTGTCTTCCGTGATCTCAACGATTCGGTTGGCGCGAACGTTCTCAAATATCTGCGTGATGCCGGAAGCAGGCCAGCGGACAACGATCTTGTCCGCTTGCGAACAATGGTTCAACCCGAAATGCTGGCGCAGCGAACTCTGGGACCCGTAGCTATCGCCCAGCACCACCTCGCGCGACTGTTGCGCTCCATCGGCATAAAGGGTGAGCCGTGCGCCCACTGCATCCCGATTCGATTTTGTACCAACCAATTCCACCTGCAGCCAATTGCGGTCGAGTTCGGTAACGTTCTTCAGCAGGGCGTGGCGGTCATTGGAGGCGGCAATTGCGATATCCATCACCCCTCGGTTCCAGAAGTCTGCCACGGCAACGCCCCGGCTGTTGACCAGAAGATCATTGCCGATGGCATTTCCCACTTCCGAAAAGGTCCCATCACGATTGCTTCGCAAATGGCGATTGCGCTCCCATCCGTGCCATGACGAAGACCTGAAGTAATCGGGGTTAAAGAAGAGGCCTGTCTTGTAAGTTTTTTGATTGGTGACGACGTTGTACAGGAACTCCAGCTCGATCTCAGTATCTTTCTTGTTGTAGACCCAGCCGTTGGCGGCATAGAGGTCCTGCCAGCCATCATTGTCAAAGTCGGCAAATACCGCGCCCCAGAACCAGCCAGGAGGGTTCGCGTTGGCTTGCAGTGTCACATCCTCAAATGTGCCGTTGCCGCGGTTGCGCAACAGCGTGTTGCCAGAGGCCATCTGCTGAAAGACGCCCACAAAGCCCATACCTGACTGGCGCATGATTTCCATATACAGCGGCATGTCTGTCTTCCAGGTGCCCTGGGAAAGGCACCGCAGCATGTATCGCTTTACCGTTGGCGCTTCCGCAAACCATGCGTGCTCTGAGCGGATGTGAGTCACATAGAAATCGAATTTGCCGTCGTTGTCATAGTCCACAAAGGAAGCGCTCATGCCCGCGCCGTACGCCAGTGTGCCGCTCTTTATGGTTACGTCCTTGAACGTGCCGTCGCCATTGTTGCGATAGAGCGTTTTTCGGCCAAAATCATTGACTACGTAAAGATCGGGGTAGCCGTCGTCGTTGTAGTCACCCCAAACCGCACCCAGGCACAGGCCTTTGTCCCCGACTTCGGCCCGCTCCGTAACGTTTGTGAATGTGCCGTCGCCGTTATTGTGATAAAGCTGGTTCGGTTCGCCATTGCGTGCATAAAACGTTGTGGGGATATCCTTTCGAGGGTCCAAGTATCTGCCGACGTAGAGGTCAAGGAATCCATCATTGTCGTAGTCAGCCCAGGCAGCCACCGTGGTACAGCAATCTGCACCGATCCCTGAGCTTTCCGTCACGTCAGTGAAAGTGCCGTCGCCATTGTTGTGAAACAACTGGTTAGGCTTGAAGGTGCGGCTGACAAAAAGGTCCTTGAACCCGTCATTGTCGTAGTCGGCAAACACCGCTGCGCTTACTCCATCCAGACCTGCCAAACCCGCTTGGGCAGTTACATCCTGGAACGTGCCGTCACCACAGTTACGAAAAAGCTTGGATTCCACCCCATCAGGAATGAAGATGTCGTACAGACCATCGTTGTCGTAATCAACCGCGGTAATGCCGCCCGGCCCGTAACGAATCATGCCGAATTTCAACGGCTCACTGAGAAATGGCGGATAGTATTGGTTCTGGAAATCGATACCGGCCGCCTGGCCCACATTCAGGAAGTGTGGTCGCTCTGAGAATACGCGGTCCCCCTTGATCAGAGTTTGCGTTTTTAGTTGAAGGGCTTTCCCGGCCCGCTCCCATGAGGTGCGGAAATATGCCCGATCAATGCAAGCCCTTTTTGCCCCATGCGGGGTCCCAATGTGCTCAAAGCGAACGGTGGCTACAATTGTTTTGCCGGCCTTCCATTGCTCCAACCGGTGGAGATGCAGGGAAGTCTCCTCAACATTCTCAAAGGACTCGATGTACGCCCGCCATTCAGCCAGTGAATCCTCCACGGTGGCTATTGCTTCATCGCTGCAAAAACTTTGCGTGCAGATACCATCCCGCTCGGACTCAAGTTGGAGCGTGTTCAACCCGAGCCTGTTCCCGCGGAACCCTGGGTGATAAAACCCCGCCAGACCGGAAAACTGCTTTGCCTTAACACCGGCAATGAAGCTGGCCAGCGTTTGCACGAGCGATCGTCCGGTTTGAAAAAAAAGCTCTCCTTTACGGTCGATCGAATTCAAGAAGGGTGCCCGTAACAGGGCTCCTGGGTCTTTGAGAGGATTCGTTCGGCGTAGAGTTTTAGAGGGATTTATAAACAAGCTCAACGGTTCACCCCAAGGCCACGGCAGGTTTTGGCTGCTTTCATTGAGACATCCCAACGCAACTTTTTTGCGGCCCCACTAAGAACGGCGCAATTTTTCACGCATGTTTTGTCCTATATAACGCCATGCGTCTAAAATTTATTTTCAGCAAGAGACTGCCGGAGCTGCTGTTTATTGCAGCCCTGGTTGTACTGGTGGGAGCGGCCCCTACTGCCAAGAAAAAAGCGTTGCCATCCGCAGCAGCGCCGCACCTTCCCGCGGGAATTCACTTTGCTGACGTCACGCAGGCCTCCGGGATCCGCTTTGTCCACAATAACGGCGCTTTTGGAAAAAAGTATCTGCCTGAAACCCTGGGTCCCGGTTGCGCATTTATTGATTACGATAATGATGGCTATCCCGACATCCTGCTGGTAAACGGGCAGGACTGGCCCGGCCACCCAATTTCTGCCACAGCACAATCAAGCTTTTCCACAACAATCGCAATGGAACGTTTGCAGATGTAACCGCGCGTTCCGGATTGGGAATTGGCCTGTACGGTCTGGGCGTGGCGATTGGCGACTACGATAATGACGGTTATGACGACATTTTTATTACCGCCGTCGGACAGAACCATCTCTTCCACAATAATCGTAATGGCACATTCACTGATGTGACCAAAGCGGCCGGATTGTGGGGGATCAATGAGTTTTCCACCAGCGCCGCCTGGGTGGATTACGACCGTGACGGACTTCTGGACCTGGTAGTCGGCAATTACGTTGACTGGTCACCGCAGAAAGACATTAGCTGCACGCTGGATGGCACCCACAAATCCTACTGCACCCCAGAATCGTATTCAGGAGAGTCAGCCAGGTTGTGGCACAACTTGGGAGGAGGTAAGTTCGAGGACGCAACCCGCAAGTCCGGGCTGTACGATCCTGCCTCCAAAACACTGGGCGTGACCGCGCTTGATGCCAATGGCGATGGCTGGCCCGATTTGCTTTTGGCCAACGATACGCAGCCCAACAAGCTCTACATCAATAACCGTAATGGAACTTTTACGGAAAAAGGCGTGCAAGAGGGGATCGCCTTCAGCGAAGATGGTATTGCGCGCGCGGGAATGGGAGTGGATGCGGGAGATTATGACTCTTCCGGGCGGCCGAGCATCATCATCTCCAACTTCTCCAACCAGATGATGTCGCTCTATCACAACGAAGGCAGTGGCCTGTTTGTTGATGAAGCGCCGCGCTCAGAGATTGGGCAGGCCAGCCTGCTCACGCTCGGCTTTGCCTGCTTCTTTTTCGATTATGACCTGGACGGGCGGCCCGATATCTTTGTCGCCAATGGCCACATCGAAGACGATATCGAAAAGATCCAACAACGCATCAAGTACCGCCAGCCGCCTCACTTGTTTCACAACCTGGGGCAGGGAAAGTTTGAAGAGGTGGCAGCAAAGATGGGGCCGCAGTTCAATACACCACGCGTCGCCCGTGGCGCGGCCTATGCAGATATCGATAATGACGGTTACCTCGACCTGTTGGTTACCACCAACGCCGGAGCAGTGGTTCTGTTCCGCAATGCCGGCGGTACCAATCACGGCCTGAGAATCAAGCTCGTGGGCAACAAGTCCAACCACGACGGCATTGGGGCCATCGTCCGCTTGAAAAGCGGAGCTGAGTCGCAATACCAAATGCTGCACAGCGGCGGCTATTTATCGCAGAATGAACTAGTCATGACTTTTGGCCTGGGCGCCGCTACTAAAGCGGACAGCATACAGATCGACTGGCCGAGCGGACAAGTCGACCACCTCTCCAGCATCAATGCCGACCAAACGATCTCTGTAGAAGAAGGGCGCGGAGTTGTTTCAACTCGTCCGTTTAAGAAATAGCTGGACCTACCCGAGCGTCCCATGAATGGCAGTCTCCAAAAGAAAGGCGCGACTCAAAGCTTTGTTCCTTGAAAGTATTTCAAGTTGGCATGCGGCTGCGGGCTAAACCGAACTTGACCCAGCCTACCACGAAAGCCCCGTAAGCTTTC
>JBARNL010000735.1:0-3744 GCA_049802955.1 Candidatus Angelobacter sp. | reverse complement strand
GGAAGAGGTCCTGTCTAAAATTTCCTTGCTTCACCTGCTCTTCCAATTGCCGATGCGTGGCCACAACTACGCGCACATTCACTTTGGTTGGCTTGTCACCGCCAATACGCTCCACTTCGCCTTGCTCCAGCACGCGCAGCAACTTTGCCTGCATAGCCAGCGGCATATCGCCGATTTCATCCAGAAATAGCGTGCCATCCGTGGCTTGCTCAAACTTGCCAATGTGCCGAGACGCCGCGCCGGTGAACGATCCTTTCTCATGCCCGAACAGCTCTGATTCAATCAACTCCGCCGGCACCGCCGCGCAATTCAACGTGACATATGGACCTGCATGGCGCGGGCTTTTATCGTGAATAGTCCGCGCGATCAGCTCTTTGCCCGTGCCGGTCTCGCCCAGGATGCACACGCGGGTTTCGCTCGCTGCAACGCGTTCCACCTGCGACAGCAGCTTGCGCATCTTTTCGCCGATGAATACGATGCCGCCGCTGCCCAGTTGTTGGCGCAATTGCTGGTTTTCCTGCTTCAACCGTTCCAGTTGCAGCGCGTTCTGCACCGTGAGCAAAAGCTTGTCTGTGGAAATCGGTTTTTCCAGGAAGTCAAGCGCGCCCAGCCGGGTGGCTTTCACGGCCATCTCAATGTGCGCCTGGCCCGACATCATCACCACCGGCGTTGTCACGCCCGCCGCTTTAATCTGTTCCAGCAGCGCTAGCCCGTTCATCGCGGGCATTACCACGTCGGAAAAAATCACGTCATACTCTTCCGCTTTGATCATCTCCAGCGCTTTGATCGGATTGTCACAGACGGTGGCCTCATGCCCTGCCAGCCGAAAGGCGCGCGCAAGTGACGCCAGCGTGTTGGCGTCATCATCGACGATAAAGAGGTTAGCCTTCATAGATCAGCAACTAGCAATTAGCTCCTGTGTTTTGGTTGCAAGCGTCTCGATGACTACTAACAAGTCATGTTACGGCCAACTGTGGGGTCATCCTGCTCCGTTCGTCACAATGAAGTCGTGATTGTTTCTGTTTTTGACTAATTGCTAATTGCTAACTGCTCTCTCAACATGTTGTTTACAATCGCCTAGTTCTTGCTGCTTCCAAATTTACAGTGCTCGCATCTGAAAACAGCGGCAGCTCAATTCGAAACGTCGTGCCCTGGTCTTTTTTGCTGCTTACCGTGATTCGTCCTTGATGATCGCTGATGACCGACTGCGCTATTGCCAGTCCCAGACCCGTGCCATGCTGTTTGGTTGTGTAATACGGAGTGAACAGGCGCTCGCACTCTTCTGGCGTCAGGCCGGCGCCGCTATCGGAGAGTTCAAACAGCGCGAATTGATCGTCGGTGCCGGTCATGGTGCGGAAAATTAATGTGCCGCCCTGCGGCATGGCGTCAATCGCGTTCAGCACAAGATTTTCAATCACTCGACGCAGCAATACGGGATCGGCGCTGACCGGCGGCACGTCACCCAATTGAAGTTTGGGTTGGATGCGTCCCGTATCTCGCTTGAATTGTCCTTGAAACAGTTGCGCAACACTGCGGACCATCCCATTTAGATCGACTGCCTGAAGCTGCGGCGCAGGCATCTTGGAAAAATCACTGAAGCGCCCGATAATGGTTTTAAGGTTGGCAATCTCCGCCAGCAGCGTGCTTGTGCTTTCCTGAAAAACTTCATCAAACTCCTGCGGAGTGTTCTGCCGGGCGCGCAGCAGGTTTTCCACCGTGATCTGCAAAGGGAAGAGCGGGTTCTTGAGTTCATGGGCCAGCCGTCGCGCCAGTTCACGCCAGGCGGCAACGCGCTCACTCTGCACCAGCCGCTCCCGTTGCCCCATCAGCTCTTCCGTCATCCGGTTGAATGCCACGGCAAGCTTGCCGATTTCATCCTTGCCGGAAGTTTCCACGCGCACGTCCCAATTGCCATGCCCGATTTCCGTTGCCGCCTGCGCCAGCGTCTTGATGGGCCGGCTGAATCGCGCGGTCACAATCCCGCTCACTACTACGCCGATAAAAACCCCGACTCCGGCGATCATCAGGCTGATATTGCGAATGCGTTTTTCCAGTAGCAACTCTTGCTCCAGCGAGTTGCCGACGAGAAGCACCGCAGGAACGCGAGCGGTATAGCCGGGCAGGGGAATCGCATGCACAATTTCCTCGCGGCCCAGAGCAGGCCCCACATCGACAGTGGCAGCGGCCTCAGTGTGTTTGTCCAAAACTTTTTGAATAAGCGGCGTCAACCTTGTGAAATCAAAACTTTCTTTGCCCGGGCCAATCAGCTCTCCCGACCCCTGTTCTGGAACGCTGAAGATGGCCACGCGCAAACCTTCTGGCGGAGAAAGAGACTGCACCACTGTATCCAGCTTGCGGCCACCGATCAGATAATAATTCAGTCCGTGGACCGGCACCGTTCGGAAACAAAGCATGGAAAGAACGCTGCCTTGCGGCGTCTCAATATGTTTTAAAAATGCCTGCCGCGGCAGAGGAGATGGCAGGTCCAGAAACCAGCGCTCCTTATATCCAAAGCGCGCGGGCCAATGCGCGGAAGAAATAATCGCGCCGTCGGGTGCGATCAGGTCAAGAAAATCCAGCCGCTGCGCCGCCGCGTTGGACGCTGCTTCATTCACATAGTTCGCATATTCGGCGCCATTAGCCAGTTCCGTAACCGTGCGCTGCATCGCGTCCGAACTGGCAATCGCATCCACGCCGCGCGTTATTTCGTCGCCTGCATGCTCAAACTCGCGCCGGAACTGGTTTACCAAAGCTGACGTGCGCTCCTGTTCCACCTGCCGGAACGCTTCATGGGCGCGCTCCTCAATCAGTCCGGCCACGGCCCCAACGCTGGCGGTAATGCTGATGGTTACCAGCAGAAGCAGCTTGGTTTTTAAAGACAATGCTTATCGCGCTCCTTCCATCCACAGCTGGTCAAGGTTCCACGCGCCATTCAACTCCTGTTGCCAGTTGTGCGCCGCGGAATTCAGCCAGAGCACCTGGGGAACATGCGCCACAGGCACCACGCGGTTCGTCTCCAGCAATTTGCGTTCAATCTCCAGCAGGTCTTCAGGGCGCGTCGCGCTAAGAATTGCCGGAGCGCTTTCCGGTGAAAGCCCCAGATCGTCCGCGCGTGCAGCCAGAGCAATTGATGGATCGAGTGATTGTAACGGCACGCGCAGCAAGACCGCATCTGCATTGATGGAAGCCCGCGCCGCTTTGCTGTAGAGATGGGATTCAGCATAGGGCTGAACGATGATGCCTGCCTCACGCGCGTCCACGGCAATGCGTTCGGCCGCCAGCCGCGCCAGCGGATCGGCAAAATCATACGCGAGCGCAATGGGACTGATCACAATAAATGCTGCCGCGTCCGCGCGCAGCTCTTTAGCTCGGTTTAGATCTGTTGCGCTGCCCAACATGAACTCATATCCCGTGAGCCACTGTGGAAGCAGCCCGGAAGCGGGTGTTGCTCTGCGCTGAAAGATAACGTTACTGATGGCCGCGCGATTGATCGCGAGTCCCAGCGCTTGCCGCACACGCGCGTCAACCGGCTTTCTGCCTGGCCTTCCGCCAGACTCCGGCTGCACGAAAACAAGCGCCAGCAGGTCCCCAGGGCGTGACAAGGTAATCGTCTGGTTGTTCTGCTCGACGTTGCGGATCTGATCGACACTCAATTCCGTCGCTGCAAAGGAGCCAAGCTGCCGATCCATAAGCTGGTCGTGAACTGATGCGCCCATCTGGAATTCAATGGCGTCGGCGTAAGGC
>JBARNL010000734.1:0-2406 GCA_049802955.1 Candidatus Angelobacter sp. | reverse complement strand
TACAGTTGCGTCCGTACTGCCCGAATCCACCACAATGATCTCGTCGGCAATGTCTTTCACGCTCTTCAGCGTGCGGCCGATGTTCGCTTCTTCGTTGAGCGTGATGATGCAAACAGAAAGACTCATGCGCGGAAGGATAACAGGAGCAGAAAGCGCCGGTCACGCAGCGTATGGCCAAGTACAGTCGGTGATCTGAAAATAGATACATCCTGATGCAATAGAGAACGCCCCATGAAATAGCGAGCGGCTCATTAAACTAACGAATGCTCTTGAAATAGCGACAATGTTCAACCCACTACGCATAAATCTGCGTCTTGAGCACCGAGGGAATGACGAAGGGAGTTACGCCGAGTCGAAAATCCAACGGCGCCACGGGAACCCTTTACTGGTATATGACGCCGGGGATCGTGGCGGAGATCTTGGCGGCAATCTAACTTCCGAGTATGCGTTCTTCAATGGTGAGAGTTGCCCGTAAGGACTTTCCCGGAAATGCCATTTTCTTATTACTTTTCTGACCACCTGAAGACCGCTTCGGTCATCGCTGACGCCGCCGGGAACATCAAATCGGAATCCGATTTTTATCCGTGGGGCGGCGAGCTTCAGTTCTCCAACAATGATTCCAATCATTTCAAGTTTGGCGGCCATGAGCGAGACGGCGAATCCGGCCTCTATAATTACGGCGCACGCTATTACTCCAATGGGTTAGGCAGGTTCGTCAGCTCGAATTGGAGTGCGGTTCCCGTTCCTGTTCCGTATGCAGACCTTGGCAATCCGCAAACCCTCAATCAGTATGCCTACGCCAACAACAACCCCATGAGCTTCGGCGATCCCGACGGGCATGATGGCGGGGCTGGGGTTCTTGAAAAAATTGCTCAAGGTAATCGATGCAGTCGCGAAGCCACTGATTGAGAGTGCTGGTCCAGCGACTGAGGTGGGAGCAGGACCTAAGTGCCGGCGTCTTGCTCGCTCCAGCAATCATTTTAGGGGTTGCAAACATCAACCCGCCAACGGTCGGCCAGGCCGATGCTGACGAATCCTGGCTGTGAAATTAAAGTGCTCTGCGGATTGCTGCGTTGCCGCATCGAAAAGATTCGGCGAGATCGGCGGTTCCACTTTCATTCTGCACCAGCACTTTATCGCCATTGGGCGATGCAGCCAGCGGATGCCCGATCAATGATCCTTGTTGCACGCCCGTCTTGATGGAATAAATGAGCTACATCACGGACCTGCAAGGAACCACCGCGGCAGTAAGCGCACTCTGCCGCTTCGGCCTGCTATTCTGACCCTAGCAGACCTTTTAGTTTGAGCAGTATGTGGGAATGGCTGTGGGCCACGGCATCCACTTCGTTGGGAACAATTCCCGCAACGTTCTTCAGCACGAGCATTATCGGCAGCTGTGGGTTTACCATTTTCAAGGTGCGCGCGGCTGACCAGCCGGATTCAGTGGAAAATTCCGAATCGAGCACTACAGCGGAAATATGATTGCTAAGGCAAACGGCAACTGCCTGCTCGGGTGTTGAAGCGGATAGGACCTGATATTCCCTGGCGGGGAATGCGCCGCGCATCGCTCTAAGATGATACACAGAGCGCGAAACGCACAGAATACGGGGTTTTTCCCGACCCGACATGGCCCGATGTTTCCCTTTCTCGGGCTTTGGCAGCTAAGTGGGTCTGGGTAGCTCTGTTTCGGGCTAGAGCAGGCGAACCGCAGCAAAAGCTTTGCTCAGTATAACAGCTTATGTTCTGTATCGAACATACCTAAGGCCCGATTTTCGAGCCGGCGCCGGACGCCATCCAGCATGAGCATGAATAAAGCTCTTCCCGCGGCTGGCGGCGAGTAACCAAGAATTAATCGTCACCGCTGCTGGCCAGCGTAGCGCTTTCCGGCCTGAGAATGCCGATCACTTCTGCCAGCAGCCGGGCGGGGCTTTGCGTGGAATCAAAGACGCGATTGACGCCTGTTACCGGTGTTTCCCCGGGACGCTGCAGTGCCAGCAAGGGCGCGGCACAACGCCGGCGCAATTCTCTTACCAGCAATCGCCTGCTCTCCAGGGGCATGCTGTGACCAATGACAATGAGTTCAAACTTTTTATCGGCACAAAGCTTGATTGCCTGATCGATGCTAGCGGCGGAAGAAACCTGAAAGCCTACACTGGTAAAGAGCATTTCGCGGGTCATTGCCAGGCTTCGGTCAAAGGTTATGGACAGTATCCTTGCGGCAGCTGCACTGCGGTCCGCCTTTTCAGAGCCGAGTATTTCCGCGTTTCTGAGCAATGGAGCGATCTCTGCCAGTTTTACGACTTCGAACATGGTTTTTCTTGTAGCCATGGCAACTGCCTGCTTTTCTAACTCACTTACAAGACTAGGCTGAGGCAAGCAATACGGGGAAAATGCTTTAAGCCGCGT
>JBARNL010000733.1:0-6362 GCA_049802955.1 Candidatus Angelobacter sp. | reverse complement strand
CTAGAAAAGAGCTTCGACCGTCCGGTCACCGTTCGGTCGAATTTTCGAATGGCACTTAGACCCTTGTTTTCAACAAAGCATCTACCCCCGGGTGGGTGTCTGGCTGAGGGACATAGGCAGAGGGTCGCAAGAATGACGTGGGATCCCCCTGGGATGATCGGTGTAAGTGCTTTGGAATCCTAAGTTGACGGATGGGGGAGGGGGTAGTCTAGCTTCCATTCCGCAACGCAACTTTCCGTGCTATTAGTAGCCGAAGGCGCCAGTCATCGAGAAACCCAGGGCTGTTTACGCGCAAAAGTGTGACAGCTAACCTCCTCGTCTTTTGGAAGGCACATCATCCTGGCGATTTGCGCTCCGGCGAAATCGGAGTTGTGATCAGATAGTATCGGAAGGCTTGTTTGCGGCGCAGAAGGATTCAAAGGAACTGCCGAAATGGGTACCTTTATTCTGGTTCAGAGCGCCAATAAAAACGATGTTCCGCCGATACATAGCACGATTCCATGTTTCGTTCTTCGGCCAGGTGGCGCGCAGCCACTGCATTCCGCCCCCGGTACGACGCGCTGATAGGAGCCAAAAATGACCCCACGGCAAATTACATTTTTGTTATTGTTTGGATACTACCTTTGTTTTACCAGTTCATCTGACAGCAGGCGCGCCTTCACCGCCAGCGTGTGAGCGCGCGCGGGATCGTTTTCGGTGGTCGCGGTGCGGCTCTGTTTGATGAACTCCCTGATCTGCGCCCGCATCGCTTCCTCATCCTTTGATAGCGTCCGCGTGATCCCGTTCAGGTTCGCTTCGGCGCTTTGGAGAAGCTGGTCAGTCGAAGTCTGGCTATTGCCGCCAGCGGGCGTTGGACCGGGAGCAATCTCGACTTCCTGTGGTGTAGGCGCGGGCGCCGCCGGAATGATTTTCCTGGGTGTATTGTTGTGCGCCACTTCAGACTTCTCGCCCGGCTTTTTCGCTGCCGCATGTCGCGCGTGTTTGGGCTTGGTCTTTTCCGCCGTCTTTTCCCCGGCTTGGGGCTGCTCAGCCGGAGTTGCCGCCGGTTGCGCCTCGGGTTGCTGCTGCGCGGGTTGTGTTCCAGCGGCGGAAGGCGCGGGCGTGGCTTGCGGAGTTGCCGTTGGAGGCGGCTGCTGTGGCATCACCAGTACTGGTTTCTTGTGCTGGCAGCCCAATGAAATTAGCGCGAGCAACAACAGGCCAGCCGCTGCCGGATTTAGACGAAGTGTTTTCATGCCTTGCTGACTGAATCCTCTTTTGCTGCTGCTTTTGCTATCGCGGGCACGTCGCCGTTGGCAGCGGCCTCTGCCAGCGGAAAGCGCAGATAAAACGTGGTCCCGTGATCGATGATTGAAGTAAACTCCACCGATCCATGGTGCATCTGCACCACGCGATACGCCATGGCCAGGCCAATCCCGCTTCCACCCGTCTTTGTAGTGAAGTATAGATTAAAAATTTTGTCGCGGATATTCTCCGGAATGCCTGCGCCCTGGTCGCGAACGCTGATCAGAGCGCTGTCGCCATCGCGCTTTATCGTCAGCCGCAGGGTGCCGCCTTCCGGCATGGCCTGCACTCCGTTAAGTAAGACGTTCAAGAGTGCCTGTTTGACCAAATCAGCGTCAATCCGCACGGGCAGTGCATCCGGCGCGGTCTCGCGTTCTATGAGCACGTTATGCTTTTCCGCGGCAGGCGAGGCCAGGCTCACCACGTCTTCCACCAGCTTGCGCATATCCAGATCATTGAGGCGCAGCTCTACGGGACGCGTAAAGTCCACCAGCGTTTGCACCACGCGGTCCAGACGCTGGATTTCACTGCTGATCACGTCTACATGGCGGCGCGTGTCCGGATCGATTTCCTTCATCTTTTGCCGGAGCACTTCCAGGTGCACCACAATGGCGTTGATGGGATTTTTTACTTCATGCGCCACGCCCGAGGTAAGCCTGCCAATGGCGGAAAGCCGCCGCGAAAGCTCAATCTCATCTTCGATGCGATGGACGGACTCGGCATCGCGCAGCGTGAGCAGCGCGCCAATGCGTTCGCCGTGCTGCTCAATGAAGTCGAGCGAAATCTGGATGTGCCGTCCCTGAGCGTCTTCAATGTCTTCCTGGCCCACGGCCTCGCGCGAGGCAAATGCGTCCAGGATCTTGCGGCCGAGAACTGACTCGCGCGAGAAAATCTCTTCCGGTCGGCGTCCCAGCATCTCTCCGCGCGCCTTACCGATGAACCGCTCCGCGGAAGCGCTCACCAGCACCGCATTGGAGTCGCTGGTAAACAGCATCACGCCATCCTGCAGATTGGCCATCATCTGGTCCAGATTTTCTTTCAGTGCGGAGAAGACCTCTTTCACGTCGCGCATCTGCCGGCCGAGCCGTTCGATCTTTGTCGAGACCCTGCCGTATTCATCGAAACGCTTTTGCGGGGTTGCCGCCAGATCGGCTTTGCCGGAGCTGATCAGATCCAGCCGGCGGCTGATGGCTGCCAGTGGCCGCAGCGCGAGGTTAGAAAGGGCCGCAGCCAGAATCATGCTGAGCAGGATTGCCGTGCCGGAAAAAATCAGCGCACGGCGGATTTGCGGCTGGATTTCCTGCTTCAGGAACGCCGTATAAACGCCGACCCGCACTTCGCCAAACGGCTTGCCTGTAGCCGTATGGATCAAAGGCAGGCGGACGTCATAGGCCCGCGCCGGACCATAAATCAGCTTTAGCTGCTGCCGGATACCGCTTTGCAACACCGTGCTGAAATCCTCGCGCGCCGGAACAATGGTCCCTTGCAGCGCCGGGTTGGTGTGCAACAGCGCCAGACCGTCTACATCGACAATGCTCACATCAAGAATACTGGGTGAATCGCCGGTCACCGATTCCAGCAGGGCGGTGATGCCGGTATCGTATTGCAGCAATTCCTGCACCGCTGCTTCAACCTGTTTAGGATCGTTCAGGTCAATCTTGGAACTGCTCAGGTCCACGCCTAAAGCCGGTTTCGATACGGCGAATACATGCAGCTTGATGACATCCGCTACCGTGTAAACCTCATGAATACGCTGATGGACCACTTCAGAGATGTAGAGCGTCGCAAGGGTGGCCACAATCGCCGCAACCATGGCGGTGATGGCGAAAACCAGCTTGGTTTTCAGGCTCAAAGCAGGCATCAGTCACTTCTTTAAAGCGTGAACTTGCTATGTTTCATCTGCCATCTTCAGCTATCGCCACGGCAAATGCAAAGGGGTCTTTCAGCTGGCGCCTTCACTGGCCACGGCTGAGGCGCTTCCATATTCCTTCAGCTTATTGTGCAGCGTCTTCAAGCTGATTCCCAGCACTTCCGCGGCGCGCGTCTTATTGTTGTTATTCGCCGCCAGCGTTTTCAGGATGAGCATTTTTTCCGCCTCACCCACCGTGGTCCCCACTTCTAGCCGGATTCCTTCGCCATCGCTGGCCGCAACACGGACGCTCATGTTGCCAAAGTTTGGCGGCAGATGGCGCTGATCCAGCAGTGATCCGTCACAGACAATTACGCCACGTTCCATAGTATTGCGGAGTTCACGCACATTGCCCGGCCAGTTATGGTTCTGGAACATTTGCAAAACATGGTCCGCCACGCCCGCCACTTTGCGGCCATGCTTGGCATTCATATCGGCAAGCAATGCGTCCACCAACTGCGGAATATCTTCTTTGTGGTCGCGCAACGGCGGCAGGTGGATATTAAAAACGTTGAGTCGATAATAAAGATCACCCCGCAGTTCGCCTTTCGCGACGGCCTCTTCAGGAACTTTGTTCGTGGCCGCCAGCACGCGCACGTCCACAGGCGTCTCAACCTTGCTGCCGAGCCGGCGAAGCTTGTGGTCTTCCAGCACGCGCAACAGCTTTGCTTGCGTTGGCGCGGGCATCTCTCCGATTTCATCCAGCAGCAGCGTGCCTTCTTCGGCCAGTTCAAAGCAGCCTGCCCGGCGCTCCATGGCCCCGGTGAACGCGCCTTTTTCATGGCCAAAGATCTCGCTTTCAATCAGCGTTTCCGGAATGGCGGAGCAGTTGATGGCGACAAACGGCTTGTTCTTGCGCGGGCTCAGGTCATGGATGGTGCGCGCCACCATCTCTTTGCCGGTGCCGCTTTCTCCAGTGATCAGCACGGACGCCGTGCTGGGCGCAACCATCTCAACCAGGTGAAAAATCTCCTGCATCGCGCGCGATGCGCCGACCATTTGCCCGAAAACGCCGGTATCGCGCAGCTTCTTTTTCGTGACTTCCAATTCCACGGTTGTGCCGCGCTGGCGGGAAGCGTTCTGCAGGATCTGCCGCAGCCGTGCCGGATCCACAGGCTTTTGGATAAAGTCGTATGCGCCGGCCTTCATGGCGTCGACTGCCACATCAATGCTGCCCTGGGCCGTCAGCAACACCACGGCGATCTGCTGCGGCTGGTCGGAAAGGCGCTGCAACAGCTCCATTCCGTCCATCCGCGGCATCTTGAAATCGGTCACCACAATGCCAGGGGACCATGTGGCTACTTTTTCCAGCCCTTCCAGGCCGTCTTTTGCCGTATCGGTTCGGTAGCCCCACGCGGAGATAAGCTCGGCCAATCCGGAGCGTTCATTCTCTTCGTCTTCCACGATCAGGACTTTTTCTTGTGTGCTCAAACGCTTCCCCTTGTGTAGAGATTATCACCGGGCCGATTTCCTGGAGCGGGTACTCAGGCTTAGATGACGGACCGTGTAAAAAAGTCTATCAGGCATCCAACCCTTTGAATATATTGAACTTAGAATCCAGAGTAGACGCTTTTTATGCCATTTGCATCTAACTCATGGCACGGAAGCCGTTCTTCTCGGCTGGGTTTCAATACAATTTTTCAGCCTGTTTTCAAGTTCGGATGGTCCGAATCCATTATCCAAGTCCAGGGATTTTCAAAATCTAGAATTTTCAAACTTTAGAGACACTTAAGGAGGAGAAGATTGACTAAAAGGATATTTTTTGTTGGCGCTATTGTGGCAGGTTTAGTCGCGACGGGCGCTACCGCGCAAACCTCGGCAGGCGGTGCGGCGTCTGGCAACGCTTCCGTCACTCCCGGTCAGGCGAGCGCTGGAGCTAATGCCAGCCAGAGCGCGCAGGCTCCGGTCGCGTCAACTCCGGCCGCGTCAACCAACGTAAATGGCAGCGCGAATGGCAACGTTTCACAATCGAATCAGAAAAACGGAACAGATAAAAGTTCTGCCGCTTCCGGCGGCAACAGCGCAGCCGGAGTCAACGGCGCTTCCGGAGCACTGAGCAGCGGGACGACTCTGCAAGCGGAACTCACAAAGTCGATCGATGCCAAGAAAGCAAAGCCGGGTGACGAAGTCACAGCCAAGCTGACGCAAGATGTAAGAAGTTCTAACCAAGTGGTGCTGCACAAAGGGACAAAACTGGTGGGGCATGTAACTGAGGCGCAAGCCAAGAACAAAGAGAACGGCGAGTCCAAGCTGGGCATAGCTTTTGATAAAGCAGTGTTAAAGGGCGGCCAGGAAATGGCGTTCACCGGCGCTATTCAAGCCATGGCCGCTCCGGTGCAAGGCTCGCTTTCTACCACTGCGGACGAGACCGGAAATATGGGATCGGGAATGGGCAGTGGCTCAGGCAATTCGATGGGTGGTGGACGCAACGGTGGAGGCATTGCTCCCATAGCTGGTGGAAACAACCCAGTCCACTCAACCATCGGCTCTGCCGCCAATCCTATAAATAACACAGCCGGATCAGTGACCAACTCAGCGACAGGCGCTGTGAATGGATCGGTAAATCAGGCGACTGGCGTTGCGGCAAATGGCGCAATCAACTCCGCAAGCCGCGGCGTGGTGGGAATGCAAGGGATAGCTTTGAATACGGCAAGTACCGGCAGCGCTCAGGGCTCGGTCATCAGTTCGGCCAGCCGCAACGTCAAATTAGATACCGGAACACAACTGATTTTGCAGGTAACCGGTTCTGCGGCGGCACGATAATTTACAAGTTTCTTTAATTACAAGCTCTTTCAGCGGTCAAGTTCCACGCTTGGCCGCTTTATTTGCGATAGGGCCAACTCAGCGGCTGGCACGGTGAACGCGTTGGGCGCAGATTGCTTTATTCGTATTCTTGTTCGAACATAAACCTGACTATCAACCTGCTTATCGCTGTTCCTTTTCTGCATCGCCGTCCCGTGTGCATCATCTACTCCGGTACACTTATTTGCCACAGGAGAATCATGTCTAATAAACCGCAGTCATTCGCAAGCCATGCCAAGTTCGATCCGCCATTTCACTTTTTTGTGCTGCCTGTCCTGCTGATCAACATTTTTGTCGTCGGTTATCTCCTGTTTCGCCATCCGGGAATCGGTGGAGCATGGCTCCTGCTGGTCTCGCTGGCGTTGTT
>JBARNL010000732.1:0-2653 GCA_049802955.1 Candidatus Angelobacter sp. | reverse complement strand
AAACATAGATTCCAAGACCTGCTTTCAGGGGCAAACGCACGGTCATGAGGGGTTTCTGCTATCGCCAGAGCGGGCAATAGCATTGCTCAGAGAAGATGAAAGAAATCATGATGTCATCTTTCCATTTCTGACTGCGAATGATCTATTGTCCACATTTCCGCCATCGCCTAAGAGATACGTGATCGATTTCCATCCGCGCGACCTGGTTAAATCCGCGAAGTATCCAGTTCCGTTTGGGATAGTCAAGAAAGAAGTCCTGCCAGATCGTCAAGCTGCAGCAAAGGAAGAGGAGGACCGGAATAAGGAAGTGTTGAAACAAAACCCGGAGGCAAGGGTGAATGTCCATCATGCCAATTTCCTTAGGCAATGGTGGCTCCTGAGTTGGGCCAGGGCAGATATGATCAAGGCCATCGGGAAGCTCACTCGTTACATTGCCTGCGGCCAAGTCACAAAGCGTCCGATATTTGAATTTATCTCCCCAGCGATCCGTCCAAACGCGGCCTGCATGGTCTTTCCCTTCGAGGATGATTATTCCTTCGGGATACTGCAGTCCGGAATTCACTGGGCCTGGTTCGTGGCGAAGTGCTCCACTCTAAAGTCAGACTTTCGCTACACTTCAGACAGCGTCTTTGATACTTTTCCGTGGCCGCAGACACCAAGCTCGGCTCAGGTCACGGCTGTGGCCAAAGCGGCGCGGAGTCTTCGTATCACCAGGAGAAAGCTGATGGACGATTCCAGTTCGAGCCTGCGCGAGCTGTATCAATTAACTGAATTACCCGGAGACAACTCGCTCAAAGCTGCGCAAAATGAACTTGATTCAGCTGTCAGGCTGGCTTATGGAATGGATCCGAAGAGTGAGCCCCTTCCGTTCCTTCTTGCGCTGAATCTCGAGGTAGCATCTTCCGAAAGTACGAGTAATACTGTGCAGGCACCGGGGATTCCGGCGGGAGTTACGAACATTGAACAGTTAATCTCAAGAGATCGAGTGGAAATGCAAGCGCTGGCTAAGTCGGAGCCCTCCGAAAGACAAAACTTGAAAGCCCTCATCATCGTCTCCGATAATGACGGCCGCAAGTGATATCGAACCTGTAAGTTGAGGCGCAAGCGGGCGTCGGAGCCCGCTGCCCGAAATCCTGAGCGAAGTCGAAGGACCCAGCGATAAATACCAGAAAATTGAAGGCCCTCGAATCCTCTCGAATCCAAGGGCCATAGAAGACGCCGAACCTGTAAGCCGAATTCTGTAACGGCGTTGCCGCCGCTGACGGTCATTCCTCTAGGCCGTCCATTGCTGACCGGCTCAAGCGACCTACCCGAAAGTTGAGGCGTTCTGCGGGTGTTTAAGCCCGCAGCCGAAATCCTGAGCGACTCCGAGGAGTCGAAGGATCTCTCGCCGTGGCGCACCGAGCCGGCACGCATTTGCGGATATTGCTATCCGCAAATTCCTTCCCTATTTGGTCTTGCTCCGTGTGGGGTTTGCCCTGCCTCGCGCATTACTGCGCGAGCGGTGCGCTCTTACCGCACCTTTTCACCCTTACCGCAACAGTCGAACATCTCAGGCTCCGGCGGGCTTGCGCCTGCTTGGCCTTTGCGTCCGGCTCAAAAGTGGATCGGCTTTCGCCGTTCACTTATCTGCGGCGGTATATTTTCTGTGGCACTTTCCGTAAAGTGAGCTCCAAGGCACCCCGCCACGCGAAACGCGCGTCGGAGAACCGCAAAACCACCCTCCCGGACGTTATCCGGCACACTGCTCTGCGGAGTTCGGACTTTCCTCTCTCTGGATCGCGCAGCCCAGGGACCCCATTCGCGCGCCGATTTTGCGCGTGAATGGGTAAAACCCCGGCGTCCACAACCCAGACAGCGACCATCCGGTTCGACATCAGCTATCTATATTATAAGATGAATTTGGGCAGCAAAGGACTCGATCCCCCTACCGTCAGCGCCCTGATCGGGAAATATATCTCAAGGAGCAGAGTTTGATAAATCGCAATATTTTGAAGATTGCGCTGATGTGTGTGGCAATTTCCACCGCAGTCATTTCCACCACAGTCTATGGGTTCTCTAAAAGTCACCAGCCAACTCCGGCCGAGCAAAAGGCCATCACCAAATACGCTAACACCATGAACAAGGTGCTTGACCAGTTCCGCAGCCCTGACTGGGATGAAAAAATCGATTCCACCATCGATCATCCTACGGTGAGCACCTTTGGCGACCGTCCCATGGATATCGACCAGTTGCTCCAGCGCACCTATGAGCTCCGCAAGGATTCAAAGCGCTACAAAACGCTGGTTGAACCCCGGCTGCGGAAATTGGCGACGGAAAAAGATGTGTCCAAGAAGCAGCTTGAGGCCGCTCAGATTGAAGACTTGCAGCATCTCCAGGTGCAGGTCCATTTCAACATGCTGGTTGTCCCCATGATTACCGGTCCCGATCCAAAAGTTGACCCCAAGATTCCCGGCGCAACTTTTGTTCACAAAGACCGCAACAATCCTTTTAGCCACGGCGTGGCTTATATTTTGTTCTTCAACAATGGCAAGCGCGGCCGATGGGAAGAGGTCAATGACGTTTATCGAAACTTCTTTGTTCACAAACCCGATACGCCGTTCATTGAGAACGTTGAAGTCCGGATCTTTGGCCCTGAAGATCGCATCAAGGA
>JBARNL010000731.1:0-1960 GCA_049802955.1 Candidatus Angelobacter sp. | reverse complement strand
GGCTGTGAGTCGATGTCACAGGCGGCGGACCGGAGGGTTGAGCAGCCTTAAAACTCATTTCAGATGACAGCGAAATCAAACAGATTTCATCTGATTAAATCCTTCACGCTATTGAGATGACGCGAATTCAGACCGATGTCCTGGGAACATGAGATCCGACGCCCACCAGGCTGGGCTTTCCGACCTGTTGAAAGATAAGCACTTTCCGTCTACCCGTCGCCCCTCCTCTTAGGGTTACGCAGCCCGCTCCATTCAGCAAAAACTTCGCCGGCCACGACAGGCCATCGGGTTTCCCCCTTGCACGCGGGCTAAACAGCCCCACTCCGATTTGCCCGAGTTCGAGAATAGCCATAACTTCCGACTCGTAACGCAGCAGAAATCAGCCGGTACGGAGATGCAGTTATGAAGATGTCCAACCCCCAGAGCGGAAGACAGCGACTCCTGCTCTTTTCTCTTCTTGCCTTGATGCTCTTGCAGGTTGTTCCACCGCTCGTCTATGCGCAAAACACCGGGAGCCAACCGGCGCTTAACAAAGCCGTCCAGGGGCAGACCGCGTCCCAGCCGGAAGGCGCATTTTTGAACCTGGTGAACTGGGTGGGCAACGTGATCTGCCCAGTGGGTGCAGCGCTGTGCGTGGTTATGGCGATTGTCAGCTACACCAATGGACGCGGAGTAGCGCGCTGGGCGGTCGCTGCCGCAGGCCTGCTCATGGTCTCTGGTCTTACTCGCTTGATCGAAGCCTGGATCACTTCAGGCCAATCGGGAGTTCAGTAGCGGAGCAACGGACGGATAGAGAGCCATGACGATACCCCAAATCCTTTCCGACCTGCTGGCGCTGCTGTTTGACCTGGCCGTTCCGGCGGCGATGTGCACGATGGTGCTGGCCGGCGTCGCGCTGCGGCAGGAAGGCGGAGTGAATTTTCAGGTGGGTGGAGGCTTTCAGAAGTGGATGCTGTGGTCGGTCATTTTCCTGACGCTCCCACAGTTCCTTTCATGGTTTGCCGCGCAAGGCATCCACATGCCGCCACAAGGCGGATCGGTGACCAGCCCATGGCTGGCTGGAATGGAAGGGAGTTTCAAAAGCTTTGTCTCCGTGGTGATCGTGGGAAAGCTGATTCCGCTGCTGGCATCCTTCTTCGTATTGAAGGCGGCGCTCGACGGCGCGCAGGGAGAAAGCCCGCTGGGGTCAATCCTAAGCGCCATCTTTCTGCTGGCCGTCTCTTCGACTGTTCAGATGATGCAGAGCTTTAACAGTGGCTCACAGTTCGCCACCACCGACATGCTGGCTTCGCTATGGAACTTCGTCTCTGGCACGATCCTGCCGGAAGCGGCCGGGCTGGCAGTGGTCGGGGCAGTCATTAACTATGCGCGGCATCGGCCCGTAGTGCCGCTGATTTTTTCGGCGTTGGCGTTCCTCAGCGTTTCGGCGCTGTGGTCGCTGGTCCAGGCGATGGTCAGGTGAGGCAATGATCGGAGGTGATCCCATGTTTGAACACGGCTTGCTGAACCTGACCAACTGGGCTGCCAACGTCATCATGCCGACTCTGGCGGGGTTGTTCGCTGCGGCGGCAATTTACTGCTACAGCAAGGCCCATCCCTATTCGCGCCTTGGGTACGCAGCATTCGCAGCGCTGATGTGTTCGGGGCTGCTGCGTGCGCTCGAAGCATTTGCGCAACATGCGGGAGCTAACGATCCCGACCGGTACTGGCTCTCGATCCTGGCGCTGACGAACTGGGTGGGAAACGTGATGCTGCCGCTGTACGGGACGTTGCAGGTAGTGATGGCGGTAGTCCATTACGCGGGGCTGCTCGAACGTATGACCATCGGCGAGGCCTCCCATGAATAATGTCTACTCAAAAGTTGTTTTGGCCGGTTTTAGGCAGCCAGGGTAAAGCTGGGAAAGTCTTCGAACACCCACTGATTTTTTAGAGTGTCATACACGATCTTGACCAGCTTCCT
>JBARNL010000730.1:0-3978 GCA_049802955.1 Candidatus Angelobacter sp. | reverse complement strand
GGTGGCCCAAGCGTCACGCAAGGATCACCCAAGGGTGGATTTGCGGAAGTGCTTTGTTTACAACGCAAGGTGAAAAAAGGCCGGGCGGGTAGTCGAAATCTGGTGATCGGGGCATCGGGAAATCTGGAAAGCAAAATCTCAGCACCGATCAAACACGGATGACACTGATCTGCTGAAAACGGTGCCTGGACGGATATCGCCTGCGGGCATCCCCGGGATTGGAAGCTGCAAGTCCTTTCGAATCCTAATTAAGGGATAGGGGAGAGGGGCAACAATTGCCGGGATTAGAAAAGCCGGAATCCGCCAACGCATGTTGTAAAATCCCCCAGAGGACCCCACATGGCAGAACCGACTTATGAAGAGATGAAAGCCCGCCTTGCTGAACTGGAAAAGCAGGTCGCAACCAAACGCACCGGATCAATCGAGTTCCGCGTCAGCGAAAAAGGCGGCGTCAGCGTCTACGGCCTGGGACGTTTTCCGGTTACGCTCTATTTTGAACAATGGACCCGGCTGCTTGACCAGGCCGACAATCTCCGCGCCTTTCTGGAAGAAAACAAATCCAAGCTCAAACTGAAAGAACCAAAGTAGCGGCAAACCTCACCACTGATGAACACGGATAACACTGATCTGAAGGCCAATTTCGGCGACCTTTGGCAATCTTCGTATTTGTTGGCAGTGTCGCAATCTGCGTTTATCCGTGTTAATCCGCGGTAAGATTTTGCTTTTCCGATCACCGGATCACCTGATCACGCGCGATCACCCGATCTCCCCCAGGTTTTGCTCCGCGCCTCCGCGTCTCCGCCGTGAGATTTTGGTTTCCGATCAGTGTCATCAGTGTGAATCAGTGGTAAGTTTTGGCTTTTCCGATCACCGGATCACCCGACCACGCGCGATCACCCGATCTACCCCGCAGGTTTTCTCCGTGCCTCGGTGTCTCCGTGGTGAGATTTTGTTGGCTTATTCCCGCCACTTCCACTCGGCAAAGCGCTTGCGCAACTCCGTCTTGAGCAATTTTCCGGTCGACGTATGCGGCAAGTCGTTGACGAATACAAATTCGTCCGGCACCTGCCACTTGGCAAACTTTGCACTTAAGAACTCTCGCAGCTCATCTGCCGTGACCTGCATGCCATCTTTCAGCGCCACCACCGCCAACGGACGCTCCTGCCATTTGGGATGCTGCACCGCGACAACGCCCGCCTCGCGCACCGCCGGATGGCTCATCAATGTATTCTCCAGATCGACAGAGCTGATCCACTCACCGCCGGACTTGACGAGGTCTTTGCTGCGGTCCACCAGCTTGATGCAGCCGTCGGCATCCATGGTGGCCACGTCGCCGGTGCGAAACCATCCGTCGGCGGTCCAGCGGTCGCGTGTTTCCGGAGCGTTGTAATAACTTCCGGCAACCCACGGCCCGCGGACTTCCAGTTCTCCCATCGTCTGGCCGTCGCAAGGCGTGTCGCCGCGTTCATTACGAATGCGCACATCGACAAATGGCAGCGGCCATCCCTGCTTGGATCGCATGGCATACTGCTGATCTTGCGGCAGCAGCAGCGCAGCCGGCGGCAGGCGTGACGCGGTGGCCTGCGGCGAAGTTTCCGTCATACCCCATGAATGAATGATGTGGAAGCCATAAAGATCAAGGTTGCGAATTAGGCTTTCCGGCGGCGCAGTGCCTCCGCAAAGAATGCGGACCTCGCGCGCGGGCTTCGAGTTCCTGCGTTTTTCCAACGTCTGCAGCACGCCCAGCCAGACCGTCGGGACGGCGCAGGTAATTGTCACGCCTTCGCGTTCAATCAATTCAAGCAGGCTTTCCGCATCCAGATGCGGTCCCGGCAGAACGTACTTTGCGCCGACCATCGCCGCCGTGTAAGAAAATCCCCAGCCGTTGGCGTGGAACATGGGCGAGGCCAGCAGGACTGTGTCATGCTGTGAGAACGCGCATGAATCCGCCATGGCCTGGCTCATGCTGTGCAGCACCTGTGAGCGGTGCGAATAAAGCACGCCCTTGGGATTGCCCGTCGTCCCCGACGTATAACACATGCTTGCGCCATCATTCTCGCTCAGCGCAGGCGGTTTAAAGTTGCCGCTGGCGCGCTTCAGCCAGTCTTCATAATCAATGTATCCATGCTGTGCGGCTTCTCCCGGATGGCGGACTACAAAGATGCGCTCAAATTTTACCTTTGCCACAAACTTTTCCAGCACCGGCAGCAGTACGTCGTCCACGATCAGGAAACGGTCCTGCGCGTGGTTCGCGATCCAGGCAATTTCATCCGGATGCAGACGCAAATTCAGCGGATGCAGCACGCCTCCGGCGGCGGGAATGCCAAAGTAGGATTCCAGATGCGCGTAGTGGTTCCACATCAGCGTGGCCACTCGCTCGCCCTTTTTCAATCCCAGCGATTGCACACATTCTGCCAGCCGCAGCGCGCGCTGGTGCAACTGTCCCCAGGTGGTGCGATGCATGGACCGGTTCGGCAGCCGAGAAACAATTTCCACATTTGCGGCGTACCGCCCCGCGCGCTCCAGCAGAGCCGTGACCGTGAGCGGGTACTCCATCATTGTGTGGATGGGATTGGTTGAGGGCATTGAAGGCATTCTATCTAAAGTCTGGAATCGGCGGAGTCAAATGTATCTTTTCAGAAACTCAGCGCCTCGAATGTCCCGACCTCGAAAGCTGTTGCACCAAATTCTGAAAGTCCTGCGGCGGCGGGCACTCGATAGTGATGGTCTCGCCTGATCGCGGATGAACAAACTTAAGATATGCGGCGTGCAGCGCGACGCGATCAATCAAATGCTCTTCGGCTTCTTTGCGATGGTATTTTCTATCGCCGATCAGCGGATGGCCGATTGCAGAAAATTGTGCGCGAATCTGGTTCTGTAATCCTGTCACTAGTTCCACGCGTACTAGCGTGGCATCGGCAAAAGCTCGTTCCACGGAATAGCGCAGTTCGGCGCGGGCAGCTTCAGGATCGCGCGCCGTCCGCAACTGCTGGTACATGCCTTCCCGCCGGAAATAGTGGACCAGCGTGCCTGATTGTTCTTTGAGGCGGCCGCGCACCACGGCCAGATATTTTCTTACCGGAGTATGAGCCAGAAACTGCCGGATCAGCGTGTCGCGATCTCGGTCGGTCTTGGCGAACAACAGAATGCCCGAGGCAAATCGATCAATGCGATGCACCACCAGCGCGCGTTGCCGCTTAGGCTTAAGTTCGGCAATCAACAGAGACAACGCCGATGGAACGTCGGAGCCTTTGATCGGCACAGCTAACAACCCCGCCGGTTTGTTGAGCACAATCACCGCATCATCTTCATAGAGCACGGCAACTTCGCGGGAAAGACGCGGCTGCCGTCTGGCGCAGCCGCGATTGCTGTACCGATCCGAACCTTGCTTTTGTCCACGCACTTCACGGCGCTCGCCGCGATCGCTCTGGCGATCTGGACGTTCTGGCTTTTCCCTGCGCCGGCGAGGATGTCTTGAAGGCCTTTTCATGGGTTTTGCGACCGAATCATTATCGAGCGATGTTGTTCACAAGCGCAAACTATGGATTCTTTTTGTTGCGGTGGTCGGGGCTTCTGTTCTACTCATCGCGCAGCGCCAGTATGGGATCGACTCGCATCGCCCGGCGAGCGGGAATGTAGCTGGCCGCCAACGCCAGGGCCGCAAGTAGGCCAATCACCACGGCAAACGTCAGCGGATCTGTGCGGTGGACGCCATAGATAAGGCTGCCCAGAAACCTGCTTGAAATGATCGAAAGGAAAATACCAACGCCTGCGCCAATCATGGCGAGCCGCGCGGTCTGCTTCAGCACCATGTTACGGACGCTGGCCTGCGTGGCGCCGATGGCCATTCTGATTCCAATTTCGCGCGTCTTCTCTTTCACCATGTAAGCGATCACGGCAAAAAGGCCAAGCGTGGTCAGCAAAACCGCAAGCGCGGCAAGCCCGCCGAGCAGAGTGATGGCCACGGTCCAGTCAGCC
>JBARNL010000729.1:0-2732 GCA_049802955.1 Candidatus Angelobacter sp. | reverse complement strand
CCCTAAATCGATCTGCAATGTTCGAAAGAATTTAGCACCACAGGCTGGAAGGCGGTTGAGGTCTACTCTATGCTGAAGAGAGCGGCCAGTATAAAGCGACTTCCATTTTTGTCAGGTTAATGGCTTTGTTGCCTAAGTCGAATGGACGCCAGGGTTCGTGCCCTTTAGTCCGGGTCTGCCACCTGACCAGAATGTGACGGACCCATTGCGCAGAAATCTTATTTCTATAAGGAGAGTTTTATGGCAGCAAAACCAATTCCTGAAGGCTATCACAACGTTACTCCATATCTGGTGGTTAAAGGCGCCGCAGCGGCCATTGATTTTTACAAACAGGTATTCGGCGCGGTAGAAATCATGCGCATGCCGCAACCCGACGGACGCGTCGGCCATGCTGAACTCAAGTTCGGGGACTCGATTGTGATGATGGCAGATGAGTTTCCTGAAATGGAAGTAGTCGGCCCAAAAACATTGGGGAACTCTCCCGTGGGCCTGCTGCTCTACGTTGACGATGTCGATAAGACCGTGGAACGCGCCGTCGCTCAGGGCTCAATTATCAAAAAGCCCGCGGCGGACCAGTTTTATGGTGACCGTACCGCCACCATTGAAGACCCTTGGGGGCACAAGTGGACCCTTGCCGTTCACGTTGAAGACGTCTCACCGGACGAGATGAAGCGCCGAATGGCAGCGATGGAAAAGAAGTGAGAAACAAAAATATGACGTTAAACTGAGGGCGGGGCCGCACCCCGGATTGCGTGGGCAGCTTTCCGCCTTCAGCTCTGGCATTTACAATAGAGAATGGCCGTGAGCACGCCATGGCAATAAGGGGAGCGGATGTACGAGGTTACGGTTGAAGATTCATTTGCCGCGGGGCACTACCTGCGCGATTACAAAGGGAAATGCGAGAATCCGCACGGCCACAATTACAAGGTGCGCGTTACGCTGACAGGGCCAACTCTGGATAAAGCCGGCCTGCTGCTGGATTTCAAAGACCTGAAAGAGGTCATGAAGCACGTGATTGACCGGCTGGACCACCAGATGCTGAATGAGATCGAGCCTTTCATTGCCCTTAATCCCTCGGCGGAAAATCTGGCAAAATATTTTTACGATCAGACGAATGGCCGCCTGAAATCGCTTACCAGCGGCCGCGTTGCGGTGAAGGACGTTACCATCTGGGAAACTGACGCTACGACCGCGCGCTATTCGGAATAGTTTTTTTTGGGCGTAGCCGTCCTCGGCTGTGGTTTCTCCAACAATGCAGATCATCGAAATCTATCGTTCTATTCAGGGAGAATCGTCTTTTGCGGGCGTGCCGTGCATCTTTGTTCGGCTGGCAGCGTGCAACCTGCGGTGCTCGTGGTGCGATAGCGAATACACGTTCACCGGTGGCAAGAAGATGTCGCCCGAAGAGGTCGAACAGGAAGTGCTTAAGCTCGCGCCCGCGGGCTTGGTTGAATTCACTGGCGGCGAGCCCATGCTGCAGGAGCGCGAACTGGTCCCGTTGATGGAGTGCTTGCTCGCTCGCGGATACACTCTTTTGCTGGAGACGAGCGGTGAGCGTCCGCTGGAGCGTGTGCCACCTGGAGTCCACAAGATCGTAGACGTGAAGTGCCCAGGTTCTGGTGAAGGCGGAACGTTTCGCATGAGCAATCTGGCGGCGCTTACCGCCGCCGACGAAGCTAAATTCGTTTTAGCCGACCGCACGGATTATGAGTTCGCGCGAGACTTCATCCATGAACACGGGTTAGAACACAAAGTGGGTACGGTCTTGTTTTCTCCAGTGTTTATGAAGAGCCCAAGCGCGGAACGTGACACGTCCAATTGCCAGCTTGATCCCCGCATTTTAGCGGAGTGGATTTTGGCAGACGGGCTCAACGTTCGTCTGGGCCTGCAGATCCATAAATTCATCTGGGAGCCCGCGACCAAGGGAGTCTGACCGTCGTCCGGCTGCAACCCAGCATAAACAATGAAGTTTTGCGATAATTAAAGAATAATAGGCAGCTATTCTGGTTGCCGGGCCATCTGAAAATTAGGCATCCGCACATCAGGAGTTTATTTTGGCCGGCGAAAAACCGCGCTCGGTGGTGTTGTTGAGTGGAGGCATGGACTCCTGTGTCTGCGCCGCGCTGGCAGCACGGGATACAGAAGCCGCCGCTCTGCACGTGAATTACGGACAGCGTACAGCGGAGCGTGAGCGTTGGGCTTTTGAGCGAATCTGCGATTATCTGGGCATCAAGCGGCGGCTGGCGATAAGGAATGAGGCGCTGGGCATTATCGGCGGATCAGCCCTTACCGATAAGCAGATTGCGGTGCCGAAAGCCGGCGAGGAAATTGGCGCCGATATTCCTATAACTTATGTTCCCTTCCGCAACGCTCATTTCCTTGCGGCTGCCGTAAGCTGGGCGGAAGTGCTGGGAGCGGAAAAGATTTATATCGGCGCGGTAGAGCAGGATAGCTCAGGATATCCCGATTGCCGTCCTGAGTATTATCGTGCCTTCAACACGGTGATCAAAGCTGGTACCGCCGACGGCAAGATTCAGGTGGTTACCCCGCTTATCGCCCTGCGCAAGGTTGAGATCGTGCGCCTGGGGACTGAGCTGGGCGCTCCGTTTGATTTGACCTGGTCCTGTTATAGCCGCGAAGATAAAGCCTGCGGCGTGTGTGAGAGTTGCGTGCTGCGGCAGCGCGCTTTTGCTGAAGCCAAAACTCAGGACCCGATTCCTTATTTGTTATCG
>JBARNL010000728.1:0-3502 GCA_049802955.1 Candidatus Angelobacter sp. | reverse complement strand
GGTAAACGTTCGGCCCATGATCGGATTCACGCCAAGAATTTCAAAAAACCCAGCGGAAATCATTTCGCCGTGCAGGCGTTCTGGTTCGCCATTGCCGGAAAGATTGAAGCCCGTGGAGCGGTAAGCGGCCATGCCCGCAAACGTGGTGTTCATCCGCCGCCAGTCAATAAAGTTCGGGTAGGAAATGGAACCATTTTTGAAATTGGGGATTTCCTGAAACATTGACACGAGTTGATTAGGATCATGGAAGGGCAGCGGATTAAGCAGCACTCCATTTACCACGGAAAAAATTGCCGTGTTAGCTCCAATGCCAAGCGCCAGAGTAAGAATGGCGATCAGAGAAAAACCCGGCGACTTGGCCAGCACGCGAAGCCCATAACGCACGTCTTGAGGCAGAGAAGTGAATACGTTGGCGGACATAAGATTTTTGACTCCCAGCGGCGTTCTGGGTTAGCAGGAGGTCTGCTGTCTTTTTTTGCGAAAGAAATTCTGCAGGATCTCTGAGCATCTGCCGGCCAGCACGCCTGCCGTGACTTCCATCCGGTGGTTCAAGCTAGGGTGGTTAATCACCTGTACCGTGGAACCCGCAGCTCCGGCTTTTGGATCATTGGCGCCATAGACCAGCCGGGCAATGCGCGCATGAATCAACGCCCCGGCGCACATGGAGCAGGGCTCAATAGTGGCGACCATTGTGCAGCCAACTAGCCGATGGTTGCCCATTCGAGCGGCCGCCTGGCGCAGAGCAACGATCTCAGCATGGGCCGTGGGATCGTTATCCAGCAGGTTGCGATTATGGCCCTGGCCGATGATTTCGCCATCCCTGATAACTAAAGCGCCAACAGGCACTTCTCCGGCTTCAGCAGCTAAGCCGGCCAACTCCAGCGCTTGTTCCATCCAGGCGGCATCTTCTCCGGGTTGCATCTCTGCTGGGTTTTTCTTTGTGTCTGCCATAACGTTTAGTCGCGAGTGCATGAAAAATTTAGCACGAGCAGCAGCTCTGCTTATCTTTATTTCTCAGTCAACCCGAGAGAGTTTACTA
Source organism: Candidatus Angelobacter sp. (assembly GCA_049802955.1). Classification (GTDB taxonomy): domain Bacteria; phylum Acidobacteriota; class Terriglobia; order Terriglobales; family Acidobacteriaceae; genus Angelobacter. The sequence goes on along the minus strand of JBARNL010000728.1, from coordinate 2,463 downwards.
GTCTCTAACCATTATCGGCGTCCTTACCTCAGCGGACGTTGGCGGGAATACTCGCATCAGGCCCAGACGGGCCAGATAACGAACGAAGGAGCAACGACATGAACAAGAAATTTATTTTGGCGCTGATGCTGACCACAGGGATGGCATTCGCGCAGACAGGCAGCTCCGGCTCGACGCCCGACCAGTCAAGCCAGCAGCCCTCGACAACCAGTCCATCCACCTCGCCTTCCAATCCATCAACGTCGCCTTCCACGACCGATCAGACGAATTCGACCCAGACAAATTCAACGACGAGTTCAACGACCAGCACGAGCGACCAATCCAATTCTATGCGCGGCTGCCTGAAACAGTCCGGCGGAAATTGGGTGCTTGCAGCGGACAATGGCCAGAGCATCAATCTCCAGGGCGACAGCTCCATGCTGAAGCCGCATGACGGACATCAGGTCCAGGTCCAGGGAACGCGCGCCAGCGATGGCTCACTGCAGGTCAGCTCAGTCAACATGATTTCTGACTCCTGCACCAATAACCAGGCTGCGGGCGCCGGTGCGGCCGCGGGTACTTCTGCCGCCGATCAATCTGCGTCAAGCGCAGCTGCTCCATCTTCAACCACGTCCAGCGCTTCATCGCCAGCTTCGACAAGTTCGACTGACCAGAGCAGCGCGGCTTCGCCTTCAACCTCGGCCAGCAACAGCACGCCGGTCCCGGCAGGCAGCGCCCAGGCTCCGACCACCGACACAACCAACGCCAATGCTCCGGCAGCAGCCACGAATTCAACTCAAGCTCCGGCACAGGGTGAGAGCGCGAGCGCTCCGGTAAATCCGCCGGCGCAAACGCCCAGTTCGACAGACCAGAACGCCGCTGCTTCCAGCACCAGCGCTCCCAGCAGCAGCACCAGTTCAACCACAAGCACAACTGACCAGAGTGCCGCTTCCAGCACCACAGCTCAGAATCCGTCGACCAGCACGACTTCACCCAGCAGCACCACTGCTGACCAGAACGCCGCTGCTTCTAGCTCTAGCGCCGCTCAGAATCCTTCCACCAGCAGCACCACCACTCCCAGCAGCACAACTTCAGATCAGAACGCCGCTGCTCCGAGTTCTACCAGTCCTTCTACCAGCAGCGCTACCGCCGCTGACCAGAATGCTACTTCTACTGACAAGAACTCCACCGCGGCGGACAACGCCCCGGCGGCCGACCAGAATGCAAATGCAGGCCAGAAACTGCCCCAGACCGCTTCTCCGCTGCCGCTGCTCGGCTTGCTCGGATTCGGATCCTTGGCTGCCGGCCTTGTTGGTCGCAAAAAGAAATAACCAGCGCTCATCTACTTAACAAGCTGCCCGCATGCCAAGCATGCGGGCAGTTTTTATTTGTGCTGGACGTCAGAGTATTTATGAAAGATGGCAGCGTGGAGCTAGGATTTATGTCAATCCTATTGGGAGTATTCGGCAACAGCAGCCCGTTTCTTTTGCTTGTTGGCTTATGTCAACTAATACACCGTCTTCAATTGCCTGGCGTCGTGTGTAACGAGAGACGATCTGATCGTTGTTGTCCATGATTGAAATGGGGAATGAAGCTGCGGAGCGCACACTGGCACCGGTGTGTCTGCATGCCTGAATTACTCTGACCTTAGCTTCTTCTCTACAGCCTGACTTTCGTTGACGAGATCAGTGATTGGGCAATTCAGCCCGAAGGAAATTCGAACAATTTGCGTGAGTGTTGCATTGAGGCATTTCCACGTTCAAGACTGCTAAGGAAGCGCACTGAAAGTCCAGAGGCAGCGCTTAGAGCTGCTGCCGGGACATGTTCTGCTTCTCGCGCAGCCGCCGGACCACGATTCCTGGCGCGCGGGACAAACGTGGATATAAGTCCTTCTTCAGAGCCTCTTGAAAAGCGATATCCAGCTTCTTCAACTGAAAGCCCCTTTCGATGCGTACGTCGCGCAGCTCAACCAAATTAAGAGTATCCGCTGCTAGTGAGTGAAGAAACTGGCATCGGCCTTAGCATATCTCCCTGGCCGTAGTAATGTGGTAATGTTTTAGCGCCAAAAACGGCGCGGTCGCATACTCCCTATAACGAAAATGGGCCCGCTGCCGGGCCGCTAAGTGGTTGGAAATGCTCATGACCTTTTTATTTAGTGGGATGCCTAAGGTGTTCGGGTGTCAATCCCTTCTTCGGCATCAGTCCGCTTGACTCAGGAAAGTCTGATAGAGCCACACATCTCAACTCCTCTCTGGTGTACTTACTGTACTTTTCAGCCATCGCTGGAAAGCTTCTTCGCACGACCATGAAATTTTCCGCCGAAAATAACGACCTCCCTCTTTCTGAACCCGGTGATGTTTCCCGTCCATGGCACTTACTCACCTGGTCGGCCGATAGCTCCGCCGAGCTCGATACGATAACGAGAAACCTGGCTGCGCTTCTGAATGAGAACCCACAAATCAACCTTGCTGACGTGTCCTATAC
>JBARNL010000727.1:0-4009 GCA_049802955.1 Candidatus Angelobacter sp. | reverse complement strand
GCTCAAGATGTATGAGATTTCAGCGGTCACAGGCAAAGGCATTCCTGAACTGAAATACGCACTGGGCAAGATGGTTGCGGAAATTCGCGCCGGCTCTTACGCCGAAGAGCATCCGCCGGCGAAGAAGAGAGTTGTCTCCGCTCGCAAAGATAAGAAAAAGGCGGAGCGTATGAAGCGCGTCTCCAAGCAGCGGGCATTTAAGCAAAGGCAGACCCGTTAGCATGAAGATTGCTCTTTTTGGCGGCACCTTTGATCCTGTACATCTTGGCCACGTGGCGGTGGCGCGGGCTGCCGCGGAAAAATTTGGTCTGGGCCGCATTTATTTTGTTCCGGCTGATCTGCCGCCCCACAAGCAGAAGCGCAAGCTCACGGATTTCCAGCATCGCTTTGCCATGCTCGCACTGGCCACGGCGGACGATCCACGCTTTGTCGCTTCGTTGCTCGATGCTCCTACCGGCCAGCCAAATTACTCCATTGACACAGTCCGGCGGCTTAAAGGCGCGCTCAGGAAAAGTGACAAGCTCTATTTCCTGATCGGTATGGACGCATTCAAAGACATTGCCACATGGCGGCAGCCGGAAGAGCTGCTGGCTGAAGTGGAATTTATTGTCGTGAGCCGTCCCGGGTATTCGCTGGCCGATATCGGGCGTGCTCTGCCTGAATCTCTTCGTCCAACCGACTTGATGCTGCGCGCCATGCGCTCGCAGCGGCCTGAAGGAACCATCGCTTTGATGGGCGCCACCATCCATTTACTAGGCGAGGTGCGGGAGAAGGTTTCTTCCACACAAATTCGCGCGGCTGCCGGGAAATCCGTAAAGCAGCTCAGCCGATATGTGCCGCCGCTCGTGGCTGAATACATCAAGAAAGAGAATCTTTACGTCGGACCTGCCGGCAAGGAAAGTACCAGCGCAAGCCAGGACAAAGTGCTATCTTTTCAAGAAGCCCGTCAGCACGGGCACGCAAGCAGGAGCCATAAGAACGGATGAGTTCACAGACCAGGCAGCACGTTGCAGAGGCGGTGAAGGCCATTGAAGGCAAAAAGGGTGAAGATGTCGTCATCCTTGAAATGGACAAGAGCAGCGGAGCCTTTACCGACTATTTTGTCGTGTGCTCCGGCACCAACCCGCGCCAGATTCAGGCAATCGCCGACGACGTGCAGAAGAACATGGCTGAAGCAGGCCAGCGCCCCAACAGCGTAGAAGGTTACACCCAGGCTGCATGGGTGCTTCTGGACTACGTGGACTTTGTGCTGCACATATTCTCTGAGCGCGCGCGCAAGTTTTACGATCTGGAACGATTGTGGAAGTCGGCGCGTAAGCTGACTCCAGCAGATCTGGCGAAAAAACCAGCAGCAAAGAAACAAGCTGCGTCCAGGAAAGAAACCGGTAAATCGACAGCTAAGAAGAAAGCTGCTGCTGCCTCGCGCACGGCGGCGCGTAGCAAAACGCGTGCTCAAGGTTCCAAGACAAAAAAGAAGTCACGGAAATCGGCGTGAAGCTTCAGATCGCCTGGATAGGCAAGACCAAGGAAGTTGCTATTCGCGCGCTGACTGACGAATACCTGAAGCGCATCTCGCGCTACGTCGGCGCGGAATCCCACGAGATGAACACCGAACAGGCTTTGCTGGAGTTGGCCGCGGATACCACCGGCCGGACCGCGCCTGTGCTTATACTTCTGGATGCCCGAGGCCGACAGTTTACCTCAGAAGAGTTTGCCAATCTGCTGCGCGACCAGCAGGACCGCGGCACACAGAACCTGTTCTTCGCCGTTGGCCCAGCGGATGGCTTTAGCGACAAAGCGCGTGGCGCTGCCGATCTGGTGCTCTCCTTCGGCAAAATGACGCTGGCGCATGAACTGGCGCGGGTGGTTTTGCTGGAGCAAATCTACCGTGCATTTACAATCTTGAAAGGCCATCCGTACCACACGGGCCACTGAGTTTGCGCGAAAAATGATATGGGCGACGTTCATCAGGGTCTCATCATCGTAAATACCGGGCCGGGCAAGGGTAAAACCACCGCTGCCATGGGAACGGCTTTGCGTGCGGTCGGCAACGGCATGAAAGTCCTGATGCTGCAATTCCTGAAAGGCTCATGGCATTACGGAGAGCTTGATGCCGTGAAAGCTTTCGGCGAGAACTTTGTCATGAAGCAGATGGGCCGCGGCTTTGTTAAAGTAGGCGGCGCTGAAACTGATCCTGAAGACGTGCGCATGGTAGAAGCGGCGTGGCAGGAAGCGACCGAAGCGATCATGTCCGGCAAGTGGGATTTGGTCGTGCTCGACGAGATTAACTATGCGATTACCTATGGCATGCTCGATCCGGCAAAGGTGGCGGCGACACTAAAAGAGAAACCCCCGCATGTACACGTAATCTTGACGGGAAGGAACGCGCATCCGACAATCATTGAGTTGGCCGATACCGTGACGGAAATGAAGCAGGTAAAGCATGCCTATGAAAAAGGCGTGATGGCGCAGCGAGGCATCGAATATTAAAGGTTGAAGAGCGGCCCTTTAGGGCCGCGTCAGGGCATAGTAAAGGGGCTTTAGCCCCCGGTGCATTTACCCATCGCAATTCTAGAAAGGTGAGTAATCTTGGCGTGGTTTAAGCGCGAATCCAGCGAGATCCAGGCGACCGAAGAGAAACGTGTGCGCACGGAAGGGCTGTGGGTCAAATGCGAGGGTTGCCGGCAGATTATCTGGAAAAAGGAACTGGAAGAGAACCTGAATGTCTGCACCAAGTGCGACTACCACTTCCGCATTGATGCTAGGACGCGAGTATTGCTGCTTCTCGATGAGGATGGTATTGAAACATTCGGCGAAAAACTGGAAGCAGTGGACCCGCTGAATTTTACCGATACCCGGCCCTATAAGCGCCGACTAGAAGAAGGACAGCAGAAGACGGGTTTGAAGGATGCGTTGGTTGCGGCTACGGGAAAGCTGAATGGCAAACCAGTGATTCTCAACGTAATGGAGTTTGGGTTTATTGGCGGGAGTATGGGCGCAGTCGTTGGCGAAATAATTACGCGCTCCATCGAACGTGCACACCTTGAACAGAAGCCGATCATAGTGGTCTCAGCCTCCTCCGGCGCGCGCATGCAGGAAGGGGTGATCAGCCTGATGCAGATGGCCAAGATCTCTGCTGCCCTGGCCCGGCTGGATACTGCCCGCGTGCCCTATATTTCCGTGCTCACCGACCCGACTACCGGTGGCGTATCGGCCTCCTACGCTATGCTGGGCGACCTCAATATTGCCGAGCCCGGCGCGCTGATCGGTTTTGCCGGACCACGCGTGATTGAGCAGACAATCCGCCAGAAACTTCCGGAAGGGTTCCAGACCAGCGAATTTCTGCTGCAACACGGAATGCTGGACGCCGTTGTTCATCGCAAGGACATGAAGTCATACATTGCCCGCGCCCTTGATTTCATGGCTCCAAAGGCAGCCTGAGCTGTGCCCGTTACTTACGAATCTGCCGTAAACAATTTGCTGGCTCTGGGCCATGAACTTGCGTCGAACCGCAAGTTTGATCTTGCGCACATGCGCCGGCTGGCGGAAGCGTTGGGCAATCCGCAACGCAAGCTGCAGAGCGTATTGATTGCCGGCACCAACGGCAAAGGTTCCACCGCAGCGACGCTGGCCAGCATTGCGCAAACCGCTGGCTATCGCACCGGGCTGTACACTTCTCCTCATCTGCTGCGCGTGAATGAGCGTATTCAAATTAATCAAGAGGCAATCAGCGACGCCGAATTTGCTGTGATCTATGACCGAGTTGAGGGCTGCGCGCATGATCTGGTGAAACGCGGTGAGCTGCCATGGCATCCCAGCTTTTTTGAGATGCTCACCGCGATGGCTTTTGAATATTTTGCCAGCGCTGGAATCGATTTGGAGGTACTTGAAGTAGGTCTCGGCGGTCGGCTGGATGCGACGAATATCGTTGATCCTTTGATCTCCGTGATCACCGATATTGACTTCGATCATCAGAACTTTCTTGGCAATACGCTGCCGGAAATCGCGC
>JBARNL010000726.1:0-1733 GCA_049802955.1 Candidatus Angelobacter sp. | reverse complement strand
GGATTAGCCTGGTTGAGATTGAATAGAAAGGTGTTGGGGTACAGCGACATGTTCATCGCATTGGTGCGGAAGTTGCCCAGGTTGATTTCATTCACCTCACTGTTATCAAAAAAGAGGTTGAACAGCGGGCTCAGCATCAGCACAAAGGTGCTGCCGTCGGCCGCGGTTCCCGTGAAGTAAGAGCGGGCCTGGACCACAGTACCGTTTCCTAACCGGACATTCACGAACCGTGGAACCTGGATCGTGATTTTGTCAACCACCTGCGGAACGATCACGGAATGCCAATTATTTTTCATGATATTAAAGAACTGGGCGCGGTGAACGGCATCCTCAAACTGAATGTTGCGCCCGGTGCGATAGTCGAGCGGCTCGAAGTTCGGGGACTCCAGGAAAGGCTTCTCGAAGGGCGCGAACGGAACATTCAAGAAAACCGATCCATCGGCGTTGAGCAACTGCCAGGAGGTTTCCAAAATCGGGCCCGGAAACACGGTTGTACCACCCAGCTTCGGGTCATTTCCTGCCATCGTGAACCGGAAATCATTATCGACATCAGGACCGGCCTGCGCGACAAATGCACCGTCAAATGTGGCAATAGTATCAAGTTGATCGATGGGTGAGACGTTCGGCCGACGATCGCCTATATCCAGATTATCGTCATTGCCGGCCAGAGCGGCGGCGCTGGCAGCAGCATTACGGTTGAAGGCGGCGAAATTATTTCCGCCCACTACTTTTCCGCTGTCGGCATCAATAACAACTGAGCCAATCGAAAAGATCGCTACATGTTGAGCGTCCACCACACCACGGCCGCCCATATCTGGCCGTCCACCGGCAATAGCGGCACGGGCAGCGGCGTCATCGCCTGCCTGCTGCGCGAAGGCAGCAGTAAAGGCGAATGTAAGTATCAAAGCTAGAAACAGCAGGCTAAATCGAACAGAGGGTCTCATTTTTCACTTCTCCTAATGATTGGGGGAAATTCAGAGTTGCAGGAGCCTTGCAACAATACGCCTACTCTGGATGCTTGTAAATGAGAGACTCGCAAGAATCTGTAAAGTTTCAACGATTTTTTGCGGGATTTGGAAAGGCCCGAAACGTTATGAAAAGACTTTTCTATTAGCTCAAAATAGCTTTCATACCCTCGCAAATAGAAAAATGGCACCGGAAAACCGGTGCCATTTGTAAAGAAGAGTTGTTCCTAGTGGCAAAGAGTTGCAGGCGCGGTCAATGCCGTGAGATCAGGGTAGCTATATGCACCGTGAAGAGCATCGGACGGAACCGTCTGTGCAAACCATTGCAATAAAGCCTCGGTCTGGGGGTGGTAAGTCGTCGTCACTCCAGCATTCTTCAGGGGTACCGGGAAAGTTGCATTGGCCAGGACTTCAACCGGGTCTCCGGTTTCCAGGTTACCCTGGCAAACGCCGGGCTCGCCGGGGAACTGCCAGCGCGGTGTAACGTTGTTGACAAATGGATCGTTGAAGGTTTCAGCGATCTCATGGCTGATCGCGGTCACGTCGTTAAACCCGCCGCCGAAGATTCCGGGAGAGATATAGCTGGCGTAGTCGGTGATCCAGCGGTGCTCCGGTACGGCGCCATCCGTGAAGTAGGTGTGGAAACCGAGCACACAGCAGCTGCCGCGTTGTTGCGGGTTGGCTCGGTTGAAGTTGAACAGGTACGTGTTCGGGAACAACGGCAGGTTGAAGGCGTCAGTGGTAACGTTGCCCGCATCAATCTCGTTG
>JBARNL010000725.1:0-2336 GCA_049802955.1 Candidatus Angelobacter sp. | reverse complement strand
CCTGGCGACGATGAGCCAGTGGGCCGAAGAAATTTTTGCCCAGGATAGTGTTGATGTGTGCACGGCGCCGCCTAACCCAGAATTTAAGACCCGGGCTGAAGTGCTGGCGTCCTTCGACAAGACCACGGCCGCGGCACGTAAGGCCATCGCGGATTCCACTGATGCTCATTTCATGCAGCCCTGGACGCTGAAAGCCGGACCAAAAACGGTTTTCACGCTGCCTCGGGTTGCGGTGGTGCGCAGCTTTTTGCTGAACCACAACATCCACCATCGTGCGCAGCTTGGCGTTTACCTGCGATTGAACGATATTCCTGTCCCCTCGATTTATGGCCCCTCGGCCGATGAAGGGAACATGTAGGCTGGAATTCGGTGAATCTGGAGGAATTGCAGACCGCCAGAATTTATTGGCAAGATGCACGGAAAAAACTACAGGCCTCGGTTTTAGCCGAGGCCTGTTTAAGAGCCCTAATCTGACCGGGTGCTTTCCCCCGAAACCACCAGCCAGATTTCTTGATGCACAGCGATCATCGCAGGCGCAGGCAAAAGCGACAAGAGTACCGAGGTAACAAGCGGGAAGGCTTAGATTGGCGGCGTTGTGTGGCCGCTTCCAGCCGCAAAAATGCTGTGATGACCAAAATCGAAATCGGGAAGAGACCTTAGAAACAGAGAGTTCCTTCTGCGACCCCTTGGCATCGAGATCGTAACCAGAAATAGACTATCCCCCTTATCTGCTGGCCGGTGGCACAATGCCGTTCATCCGCAGATAGACCACCAGCTGGCCGTAATGATCAGAGATGTGCCAGACGGTGGCGGTGAGCGCAGAGAGCCGGTTTGTGCCCCAGTATTGTCCGGGATTCGGGTGCAGCAGGTCCTTATCGTTTGTCTCGTCAATCACTTTGTCGATGGCCTGAAATGATTGTTTAAGGTAGGCCAAAATCTCGGCTTTAGATTTGGCCGGGTTTGGCCCGCCAAGATCGCAACGGGCGGGCGGCTTTTCTCCCGATATTTGTTTTGCCCACGCTTCATTGCTACAAGCCACGTGCTTTACCTGCTCGGCAAAAGTGCGGACGTTCTTAAACTCCCCCTGCGTCGGTTTAAAGCTCCATTTATCTCCGGGCATGGCTTCAGCCAGCGCGGTAAAGTCGTGCTCAACGTCGTGCCAAATATAGTTGATGGAATCAGAAATGGTTTTGGGTTCCGGCGGAGTTTTTTGCGCCATTGCCGGCACTGAGCTTGCCAGCAAAATTCCGACGGCCATTCCAAGAATGAGAGAACGCAAGTTGTCTGCCATAATCCTCCAACATCGCGATTTCAATAGTTGCATTTACCAGCGCGAACATTGTATGCGCCATTCACTCCGGTAGAAAGATGGAAAACACTGTCCCGCTATGGGCCGGGGGCAACGCTGCTGCGCAACCTAATGTTGCCACCGTGTTTCTGCACAATTTCGCGTGACACCCAAAGCCCCAGTCCGGTGCCGACGTCCTGCTTGGTGGTGTAGAACGGCTCAAAAAGTTTTTTGCGATGGTCCGGCCTGATGCCGCTGCCGTTATCGGCGATGACTATTCTTCCGCCATGACGATGTGAGTTGTTTAACTCTCTGCAGTGGTGCACGCGAATACGCAAAGCGCCGGTTGCAGGCAAAGCATCAATGGCATTCGCTACTAGATTGGAAACCACTTGGCGAATCTCTCCCGGCAGCCCAGTGACTTTTACCGTCTCATCGTACTCGCAGGAGAGCCGAATGTTCTTGGCCTGAATACGCGGCAGATATAAAGAGAGTGCCTCTTCCACGATTTTCGGCAGGTCCATCACGTGAGGCGAATTGGTGTCGCGATAGAAACCAAGCGTTTGCCGCGTCACATGCGCAATGCGCGCCAATTCATGCTCAGCCTGGGCAATGTAGCTGCGGGCATTCTCGTCCCACTTCTCATTCGCGCGCAGAATGTAAAGCAGGTTGGTCACGGCTTCCAGCGGATTGTTGGTCTCATGCGCAATCGTGGCGACCAGGCGTCCCGCGGCAGCCAATTTTTCTGACTTGCGTACCGCATCTTCCGCCAGTTTGTTGCTGGTAATATCCATGGCAACTCCGAGCATGCGCTCTGGCTGCCCGGCTTCATCAATAATCACGCGACCGCGAGCGCCAATCCAATGCACGCTCCCGTCTGGGAACGTGGTGCGATATTCGGTTTCATAATCGCCTTTGGTTGCCATCGCCTGTTGCAGCGCAAGCTGCACTCGATCACGGTCTTCAGCGTCAATAAAGCCCGTCCAGTTTGCAAAAGTCGCTTCCACGGATCCGATGGCGCGGCCATGCAGCAGCCATATGCCGTCAG
>JBARNL010000724.1:0-2064 GCA_049802955.1 Candidatus Angelobacter sp. | reverse complement strand
AGAAGATCCTGGAAGACCTGGCGGAAGCAATGAAGGAGTTTGCTGCTGCCGAAGCTGAAATCCTGCGATAGCCCGAAAACAGCCATCTGGCAAGTCCCCGTTTAACCATTTAATATGTCTTGCGTCCAAGAGTTCCTAAGCTGCTGAACTTGCCAGCCGTGAATGATGAGGTAATCCATGAACATGAAGAAGCAAATTAGTGTGACCGTGAATGGCGTGACGCACCAGAACGAAATTGAGCCGCGGCTGCTGCTGGTGCAGTACATACGCGACGTGCTGAACCTGACCGGAACACACGTGGGATGCGAAACCTCTTTGTGCGGCGCGTGCACTGTGATGGTTGACGGCCAGGCGGTGAAGAGCTGCACCATGCTGGCGGCGCAGGCGGACGGGTCCACGGTGACGACCATTGAAGGGCTGGCCCAGGGCGGCGAGTTGCATCCGGTGCAGAAAGGTTTCTGGGAGCATCATGGGCTGCAATGCGGATACTGCACACCGGGAATGATTATGGCGGCAGCACAGATTTTGCAGCGCAATCCTGATCCGACGGACGAAGAGATACGCCACGGGCTTGAGGGAAATCTTTGCCGGTGTACGGGATACCAGAACATTGTGCAGGCAGTGCAATGCGCTGCGAAAAAGATGAAGTCGAAGTCGGTTGCCAGATAAAAAGCTTAACCACAAAGGACACAAAGGAACACAAAGAAAGATCGGGGAAATCCGGACATCGGGTCATCGGGAAATTGGACATCGGAGCATCAGGTCATTGGATGATCGGAAACACGGCAACAATTGAAGTCCGAGCTAAGGGCCAAAGGCCAAGAGCTAAAAGCCAGAAGCTAGTAGCTAGCAGCTAGTCGAGAACGATTGGAAACTTAAAAGAAGGCGATATGGAAAAGACAGTTGGCAAACCAATTAAGCGCACGGAAGATCCCCGGCTGATTCAGGGGCTGGCCCACTATGTTGACGACGTTCGCCTGCCGGACGTGCTGCACGCTGCGTTTTTGCGCTCCATTTACGCGCACGCCAAGATCAAGAGCATTGACACCACGGCGGCACAAAAGCTGCCCGGAGTGGTGGCCGTCTATACGGGAAAAGACGTGCAGAAGATTGGCGTGGTGCCGTGCGGCGCGGCCATTCCCGAGATGAAAGTTCCGGAACATCGCGTGCTGGGGATGAGCAAAGTTTATTTTGTGGGGCATCCGGTGGCGGTGGTGGTGGCGGAAACAAAAGCCGCCGCGCGCGACGCGCTGGACTTGATTGAGGTGGACTACGAAGAGCTGCCCGTGGTTATGGACGAAGAGAAAGCCGCTGATCCAAAGAGTCCGGTGATTCATGAAGCGTTTGGGACGAACATTGCCTACAAGCTCACGGCGGGCGAAGGGGATATTGAAGCGGCGCTGAAGAGCGCGGACAAAATTATTAAGCAGAAGATCATGCACAAACGCCTTGCGCCCATTGCGATGGAGCCACGCGGCGTGCTGGCGCGATACTTTCCCGGCGAGCAGGAGCTGACAATCTGGACGTCGACGCAGATACCGCATTTGTGCAGAACGCAGGTGGCGATCATGCTGGGCGTGCCGGAAAACAAGCTGCGCGTGATTACGCCGGAAGTGGGCGGAGGATTTGGATCGAAGCTGAACGTGTATGCGGAAGAAGCGATTCTGGGCTGGCTGTCAATGCAGACGGGGCGTCCGGTGAAGTGGATTGAAGGCCGCCGCGAAAATATGCAGGCCACGATTCACGGTCGCGGACAGACCGGTTACATTGAAGTTGGCTGCAAAAAAGACGGCACCATCACCGGCTTCCGCTACAACGTGTTTGCCGATATGGGTTCGTATTTCCAACTGCTGACGCCGGCGATCCCGACGCTGACTGGCCTGATGCTTTCCGGCTGTTACAAAATTCCAGCGATCCAGATGAACGTGATCGCGACGTTTACAAACAAGATGTCAACGGATGCGTATCGCGGGGCGGGCAGACCGGAGGCAACCTATGTAATCGAACGCGCGGCTGATCTGGTGGCGGCAGAGTTGGGCATGGATCCCGTAGAAGTTCGCCGGA
>JBARNL010000723.1:0-2755 GCA_049802955.1 Candidatus Angelobacter sp. | reverse complement strand
CCCGTATCCCGCCGTTCTCCATTCAGACATTGGTTGAAAACAGTATCAAACATGCCATTGCTCCACTTCGGGTAGGAGGAAATGTCCGGATCACCGTAGAACCAGCCGGAGACACACTGGCAATCCGCGTAAGCGACAGTGGACCCGGTTTTAGCATGGACGATATTCCCACGGGACACGGCCTTAGCAATTTGCAGGGCCGCCTGGCGCACATTTTCGAAGGGCGGGCGAAATTGACCGCTTTTAGTGACAATGGCAGAGCCACAACTCAAGTGACGATACCAAGGTCTGCGGCCCATGCGCGCATTTCTGGTTGACGACGAGCCGCTGGCGCTCTCGCGGCTGGCGCGCCTATTGGAGGGCACTCGCAGGATCGAGATCGTCGGTTCAGCCACAGACCCGGTGGCCGCAGTCAGTCTCATTCAAAGGGAACGCCCGGACGTCTTATTCTTGGATATCCAGATGCCGGAAATGACTGGGTTTGATCTGCTGGCAAAGATCGACCCCCAGCCGCTGGTGATCTTCGTCACCGCCTATGATGAATTTGCCTTGCGCGCTTTCGAAGTCAACTCCATCGATTATCTTTTAAAACCAATCGAGGAGCCGCAGCTGGAACGTGCCTTACGCAAGCTCGAACGAATCACCGCAGGCAACGAAATGCGGCCGGACATCCACCATCTCCTGGCGCAGATCGCAGCCACTATCCGGGGAAAAGAAGCGATGCCATGGCCGGAGCGACTGCCGTCCAGGGTTGGTGAGCGCATCGAGTTTGTCGAGGTCGCGCAAGTCACTCACTTTGTTGCGGACGAGAAGCTCACCTACGCGGTCACTTCAGGCAAGAGGCACGTAATCGACTCAACGATCCAGGCGCTCGAACAAAATCTGGATCCTCGGCAGTTTGTGCGTATTCACCGCTCCACTATCGTCGCCTTGAAATGTATCAGAGACCTGCACTCTATGTTTGGTGGGCGCATCTGCCTTCGCCTCAAAGATGACCGGGGGACGGAACTGGATGTAGCCCGCAATCGCGTTTCGATATTGAAAGAGCGCTTGGGAATGCGATGAGTTCCTGAGATGAACATGATGATAAAGAACCAGTGCTTACAGAAAGCAGGAGTAAAGGAGTTGAAAAAGCATGACCCTCTCTGCTGAGACTACGTCCCTGGAAGATTCGCGCGTGCCACGTGCCCGCATTAACCTGGTGACAGTGATTGCCGTGGCGATCGTCTCTTATGCGGCCGCTGACGCGGTCCACGAATTGCTCGGGCACGGTACCGTGGCGCTGCTTTTGGGGATCAAGATAACCTCGATTTCTAGCGTGGGACTGCAATCCTATGAAAGCAGCCGTTTGCTTTCTGCGGCAGGAAGTGTAGCCAATGTCCTGGCTGGCATCATTTCCTTTCTGTTGCTGCGCCGTCGTCAACGCTTAGATTCAACAGCGTACTTCCTTTGGCTCTTTGGCTTCGTAAACGTCATGAGCGGCACCTGCTACTTGCTGGCTTCCGCTCTGCTTAACAATGGAGATTGGTCGATCGTCATCGGCGGTTTGAATCCGGCGCGGTTGTGGCGCGCGGGCATGGGAGCAGTTGGGGCCGGGTTGTATTTCTTGTTCGTGCGGTGGGCAGGCATATTGATGACCAGGCTAGTCGCGGGCGGCGCACCGAGCAGCCAAGAACTATCTCGGCTGACGCTTCCAGCCTACCTAGCGGGTGGCGTCTTGCTGACTTTGGCTGCGGTCTTCAATCCCTTCAGCCGTAGCCTCATTCTGCTTTCTGGAGTTGGAGCTTCTCTCGGACTCACCTGGGGCTTGTTGTTCATCCCGCAACTCGTAACCACGGGCATTCAGCAGGAAAAGGCCGTATTTCACACCTTGTCCTTCAGTTGGACGTGGGCATTACTGGCCGCAATCGTTGCCATCTTTTTCATCCTGGTATGTGGTCCAGGTGCCCGCTTTGGCTGAAAGCGTATGGGACTTATTTGGTAAGCGTAGGGGATGGTTGTAATGAAGCTGTCAATACGATTCTCGGAATCCAGTCTGGAAATGGCCCGGAGTTTATTCTGTTCAGCAAAGCACAGGGTTACGGATATGCAAATTACCGCGAGGGTGACAATTACATTACATATTCTCGAGATTGCCCCTTCCGAATCCGCGCAGAATTCCATAAAGCTGAAGAGAAAAAGGAGACGCATTTGTCATAATTCATGGATGAGACTCGTTAGAGCGAAAGTCATATCTCACTGTTAGCGGACCTGTCACGCATTCGGGTTTACCATTCTTCCGGTAGGGCACAAAGATCCACGTTCGCACAGATTCTAAAACGGAAGATATGGCGATGGGATTTCCAGTTATTGCCTGCACCGAAGAGATTTTTCCGTCTCGATCGATACATACATGAACCATTACTTTACCGTGAAGACGGCTTCGGTCGAGCATGGCAGAAGGCGTAACTGGCCGTGCAACGCTTACCAAGCGCCGCATCTGCGCAGAGCTGAGCCGAACTGCAGCTTCATTGGCGCTATCGGAAGTGCTTGTACAGCATAGGGTAGCCTCCAAGCCAATATTCTGCGCGTGGGATACTTCACACAGCAGCAGTAAAACCAGCAAATATAACGTCTTGATTCGGATAGGTAACTGCCCACCGTATTCTCTATCATTTTGCATTCGATTCAGCCTCATGCTCAGAGGTTGTGACTTTTGGTTTTAGGCAAAAAGCAGTACTGAAAACAAAGAACTTAAATGTGTCAAAAAAACGCA
>JBARNL010000722.1:0-11252 GCA_049802955.1 Candidatus Angelobacter sp. | reverse complement strand
AATTCAATTTGCTGCTAGCCGCCACGGTGGGCGCGATAGGCTGCAATCTCGGATCGGTGATTGCTTATGAAATTGGCAATTATGGCGGACGTCCGTTGATTGAGCGGTATGGGTCTTATATTTTCATGGGCCGCCATGAATTGGATACTGCGGAGCGATTCTTCGCCCGCTTTGGCACTGCCGCTGTCTTGATCGGCCGGCTGCTTCCTGTGATCCGGACTTTCATTGCGCTGCCTGCCGGCGTTGCCCGCATGCCGCGCTTGCGTTTCCATGTTTACACCTTTATTGGTTCTTGGCCGTGGTGCTTTGTGCTGGCCTGGATCGGCATGAAGTTGGGTGAGCACTGGGACAAAGACCCTCGGCTGAAGCAGTGGTTCCACCGACTGGATGCGGTGATTATTCTGGTGCTGCTGGCGGGGATCACGTGGTTCGTATGGTCGAAATGGAAGGGAAGAGTTCGCGCCAATGCGTAAGCGCGGTTTACAAACCCCGCTCAAGACGAGAAGATACTAAGTTTCCACAAACGTCTGCCTAAAGGCACGCGTCCCGGCTCGCCGGGGCGCTAGACGCTGATACTGCTAGCGGCTCAGTTCAAACTGACCCGCTACCCAAGGACGGTTCCGTATTAATGGCTTCTTCTGCTGCTGAAAAGACGACTGCAACCAAGATAGCTCCTGCCCGCGGCAAGCTGGGCGTAATGATTGTCGGCATGGGTGCTGTGGCCACCACATTTGTCGCCGGCGTTGAGGCCATTCGCAAGGGAATCGCCAAGCCGATTGGATCGCTCACGCAGATGGGGACCATCCGGTTGGGAAAACGCACGGATAATCGCACGCCTAAGATCAACCAATTTGTGCCGCTGGCCAATTTGAAAAATCTGGTCTTTACCGCCTGGGACATTTTTGAAGAAGATGCTTATGCCGCCGCGATGAATGCCGGAGTGCTGGAAAAAGATTTGCTCAACCAGATCAAGCCATTTATGAAGTCCATTAAGCCGCGCAAGGCGGTGTTTGATCGCAATTACGTGAAGCTGCTGGATGGCAAGCATGTGAAGAAGGGCAAGAACAAGCGCGATCTGGCAGAGCAGTTGCGCGCCGATATCCGTGATTTCAAAAAGAAGTCCAAGGCTGACCGGCTGGTGATGATCTGGTGCGCTTCGACAGAGACCTTCACCAAGCAGAGCGCAGTGCATCAGTCCTTAGACGCGTTTGAACGCGGTTTGAAAGAGAACGATCCTAATATTGCTCCGTCTATGATTTACGCCTATGCGGCGCTGATGGAAGGCGTTCCATTCGCCAATGGCGCGCCCAATCTTACCGTGGATATTCCGGTGATGTTGGAGCTTTCCAAGGCGAACAATGCACCGATCGCCGGTAAAGATTTCAAGACCGGCCAGACGCTGATGAAAACTATTCTTGCACCCGGTTTCAAGGCGCGCATGATCGGCATGAATGGCTGGTTTTCAACAAACATTCTGGGCAATCGCGACGGCGAGGTCCTGGAAGATCCAGGTTCGTTCAAGACCAAAGAGGAATCCAAATTATCCGTGCTCGACCGTATTCTTCAGCCGGAGCTTTACCCTGATCTCTACGGGAACATTCACCACAAGGTACGCATCAATTACTACCCGCCGCGCGGCGACAATAAAGAAGGCTGGGACAACATCGACATCTTTGGCTGGCTCGGCTATCCCATGCAGATCAAAGTGGACTTCCTGTGCCGGGATTCGATTCTGGCGGCGCCGATTGTACTGGATCTGGTGCTCTTCCTTGATCTGGCCAAGCGCAGCGAGGCATTGGCCGGCTTGGGCGTGCAGGAATGGTTGAGCTTCTACTTGAAATCTCCCATGACCGTGCCGGGGCTTTACCCGGAACACGATCTTTTCATCCAGCTGATGAAGCTGAAAAACACGCTACGCCACCTGCGCGGCGAGCCGCTCATTACCCACCTTGGGCTTGAGTATTACGATTAAGCGGAGAACGCCGCCACAGAGCCCTGCATCAGAATTATTATGAGGCTGCTCCGCTGGATCGTGAGTCTCGCGTTTGGACTGCTGCTATCGAGTTCTGCTGTATTTGCAGTGGATGGAACATTCCGCGGCAAGATCGCTGATCCGCCGTCAAACGAGCCTGCGGTAAAAGGCTGGATCTTCGTCGAGGGCAGAAACCAGATGTTGCGGCGGGTGGAAGTGGCGCACGCGGAAATCGTATATGGCGACGAAGTACCCGCTTCAAGCCAGCGGCATAACTGTAACGCTGATTGCCTGATTAAAGGGCAGGAAGTCAGGATTACCGCCCACCAGGATGCCTCCGGCGAGTGGCGGGCGAAACGGGTAGAAATTCTCAAAACCACTATTCCAACTCCCGAAAAACGCCTGACGGCCGATTCTTTACCAAACTTTACCGCTTTTGGCGACTCTTGTGAGGTAACCGCCTCAGACGATTTGTGCATCGCACCTTCTACGGGAGAAATCTAATCTAGTCTGTGTGGTTCGGGCGTTATAATGAGGATGTCTCTCCCAGTAGCCCGTTCGGCAGGAGTGTGCTTATGAAATTACGTTCCTTATTGCTTGCGCTAGTGCTGGTCGCTGGCATTAGCCTTTCTTCTTCGGCTTTTGCCCAGGACGATAAACCAAAAACGCAGACTCCCAGCAGCCAGCCGCAGCCTGCCGATCAGAAGTCGACCGCTGCTGACCAAAATCAGACGCAGCCCACAAATCAAAAGCCCGTTGCAACTGATCAGACCCAGAGCGAGACGCAACCTGTAGCCGACCAGGAACAGCCATCTGACCAGAACAAAGACGCGGATAAAAAAGACAAGAAAGACAAAGACAAGAAAGATAAGAAAGACAAGGAAAAGAAAGACGCCAAGAAGAAGCACAGCGGCGGCAAAGACGATGTGGACGCCATTGGGAATCGCAAAGTTGCCGGCTGGGATTGGTATTCGATAGAGAGCGAAATCCGCATGGGCAAGGAATATGCCACCCAGATTGAAGCCAGCCTGAAGCTGGTAACCGATCCCACAGTCAATGAATATATCAACCGTGTGGGCCAGAACCTGGTGCGGAACTCAGACGCCAAGGTCCCTTTCACCATCAAGGTTGTTGATTCTGACGTGATCAATGCCATGGCGCTGCCCGGAGGTTTCTTCTACGTGAATTCCGGATTGATTCTGGCGGCCGACAATGAAGCCGAATTGGCGGGTGTGATGGCGCATGAGATCGCCCACGTAGCGGCTCGCCACACCACGCGCCAGCTGACGCGTTATCAGTTCATCAATTACGCCAGCCTTCCACTGATCTTTGTGGGCGGCGGCATTGGTTTGGCGGCCAGGGAAGCGGCTGGGATTGGCATTCCCATGACGTTCCTGAAGTTCTCTCGCGGCTTTGAGGCTGAAGCGGATTATCTGGGCATTCAGTACATGTACAAAGCGGGCTATGATCCCAATGAGTTTGTAAACTTCTTTGAGAAGATCCAGGCGCAGGAAAAAAAGAAACCAGGATCGATGGCGAAGGTCTTTACGGACCATCCCCAGACCCCGGACCGGATCACCAAATCGCAGGAAGAGATCGCCACAATCCTGCCCCCAAGAGACCAATACATTGAGACGACGTCGGAATTCAATGATATCAAGGCACGTCTTGCGGCCATTGAAAACCGCCACAAAGTTGAGGATAACGCCAATCCCAATAAGCCAAGCCTTCGTCGCGGACAGAACACTGCGTCCAAGGATGGCGATAAAAAGGATGATGACCGTCCCACTTTGAAGCGTCGCGACCAATAGCTGGTATATAGCTGTAAAGCGAACAGGCGGCCCGCGGGCCGCCGGTTTTGCTGTTTAGGATCTTTATGTGCCGCGCTTAAGCTTAAGTCGCTGTGGTCGAGGAAACCTGGTTTTGCAAGATGCAGAAATGGAGTTTCTCGATGAAATCCAGCAGTTCTGGGCGCGCACTGGCAGCCACAAAGGAACAGCAGTTCTTGCAGGTCGACTCTGTCAGCCGGGCGTTCTGGCGATTGAGGCTCCGTCGAAATAAGCCATAATCGCAAGACTTTTTGGATCCACCGGAAGCGTTCATGGAATTCCTCCAAATTTTGACCGAATCATGACACAAAGGGCCACTGAATTACAGGATTTAAACGTCTGAATGAGCGAATGGTGGTTACTTCAGGTAGAAACTGCAGGCTTGGGATGGCCAAAGCCAGACAGGAAATCAGCAGACAGGAAATTGCCAAAAGCCTATAAGATGCTGGCGGAAGGACATGGAGAGCTTCCGCCATTTCATTATCGGCTGGGCTAAAATCTTGCGAAACAGCGCCCCTATTTGCCCGCAAACGACTCAGCAGCGTTGGCAGCTAAAGCCTTTGATTTCCTGGGCATGGACTCGATTACCTTCATTTCATGCCAGTCATACGGAAACTCTTTTCCGCAGCCGAGGCACGCCACATAGGTGCCGGTGAGCTGGGCCGCGGGTGAAAGCCGCTGGCCGGGCCGTTTGGTAATAGGAAAGCTAAAATTCTTGTGACTGCAACCGAAGAGGACATCGAGCAGACTCGCCATAATTCACCACCCCCAAACTTCGGGTCTCCCATGCAAGCGTTACTTGCCGACTCAGGCAGTAGTGTACCACAGGACATGTCCCAATGTACACATTAGTTCATGTCTCGCCGTACTGTTACATTAGATTCGGAGTACCGGAAAAAGGTTCGTTGCCCAAGGTGCATAAATTTTTTAGCGCGAAGGATCATGTAATAAATACACATATCCATCGTAAGCTAATGAAAATGAACGTGATCTAGTTATGTGGTGGATTTCTTTCCAGACTTACTACCGCGGCATTTCGTCATAATAGCGTCGTGGAGACGGCTTCGGAGGCTTTCTGGAAGCTCGTAAAGCTCATTATCGCGGTAAATTTCAATGGTTTTCTTGGTTGTGTTCATCACGACGTGGCATTCGTGGCACCAATGCAGATGCTCATCCAGCTCGATTTTCAGGTTCTCGCTGATCTTGCCGTCAAGATAATCGGTCAACTCTTGTAAGAATTCAGTGCATTTCACTGTTGGCCGTCTCCGCCCTTTTTATTCTTGAAATATCTGGACAGACGTTCCCGGAGCTGCAAGCGTGCCCGTAACAATCGGGATTTTACCGCCGGTACGCTTAAATTCAGCATTTCTGCTGTTTCCTCCGTGGAAAGTCCTTCAACATCGCGTAACACAAATACCGTTCTAAAGCCCGGAGAAAGCCCCTGGATCGTCTTCTTCAGGATGTCGCCTAGTTCTGACGTACCGTAAAGCTGCTCCGGATTCGGGCTCCAATCCGCGACTTCCCGCGGGATAGAGCCGTCTTCTGTTTCCACGTCTTCATCGAGCGAAACAGTCCGGTCATTGCGCCGCTTGCGCAGCCGCATCAACGCTTCATTTACCGCGATCCGGACCAGCCAGGTGTAAAACTTGGAGTTTCCCTGGAACTGCTCAAGATTCTGATACGCCTTAAGGAAAGCGTCCTGGACCACGTCCTGGGCGTCTTCCTCGTTATGCGTGATGTGCTGGGCTATCCGGAAGACATTGCGGTCATACCGTCGCACCAACTCACTGAATGCCTCCAGATCGCCTTTCTTGGCCGCCTGGACGAGCGCCAGTTCACTGGTGATACCTTCCTCTGCCTTCTTTTGGATGGTTTCCATGCCGCTCCGACTCAAAATTTAATTTACTATGTTCTGCGCCTCAAATGGGGTTTGGGGCAAAATAAATTCAGGTCTTATATAGACTGGCTGCGTAACTTTTTGTTACATCCAGCCCTCATATTGAATATGAATAAATGCTTACTTCTTTTATTTGCTTTAACTTTAACCATTCCGGCGGTTGGCTGCCGGAACCAGCCGAAATTAGCAGCAGACCAGCAGATCCAAGTGGTGATGAAGAAGTACACGATTGAACCGGCGGTCATCCATGTGAAATCCGGCCAAACCACGGAATTGGACATCTCCACGGCTGACGTGCAGCATGGGTTTGACGTGCCCGGCCTGGGCATCAAAGAGCCGGTGCGCACAGGACAGCCGGCCGTCGTGACCCTTAAAAATCCTCCTAAGGGCGAATACAAGGTCGTGTGCGGCATAATCTGCGGACCGCACCATGACGATATGGTGGCCAGGCTGGTGGTGGAATAGGGCTGCGTGAAAGTGGCGCTGCCATGCCTTTATCCTATTCGTTTGCCTTGCCGCCGTAACGACTAAGATGCCAGAGGTGTAGACATCAGTAATCTAACGGGTTGATACTGAGTGAGAAACTCTTATAATCGCGGCCAGGAATGCCACGTCCGACAGAAATCCAAAACATCATTGAAGAGGCGGTTGCCGAAGTGCTCGACGCAGCCCTGCCTAAGCTGCGTGCTGAAATCGTGCGCCGCGCGGTGGAAGTGGTCGAATCCTTATCGCCAGCGCCGGGCGCTTCTCCCAGTGACCTGCTGAATGCCGCGGCGGCTGCCATCCATGAGTCCGGATCGCAGGCGGATATACTGCGCCATTTGCTGGAAGGCGAGGCCCGTTTTGCCGGACGTGTGGCGCTGTTCGTGGTCAAGGGCAGCGCAATCGGCGGTTGGCAGGGAATCGGATTTGAAGATAACGACGCCATCAAGGCATTCAGCATTCAAACCGGCTCTGGTCTGGTGGGGAAAGCGATTCAGGCACGGAATCCGGCGGCGGGACCTGCGCAGGAGTTTGATGCTGCGTTTGTTAAGTCGATGAAGGCCCCTGCCGACGGGCAATGTCTGGTATTGCCGCTGGTGGTGAAAGATAAAGTCGCGGCCATGATTTATGCCGATGCCGGTACAGTCCCAGGCGGCATGCTGGATTCTTCCGGCCTTCAGGCTCTCACGCGGTTTGCGGCGATCTGGCTGGAGCTGGCGGCATTGCGCAAAGCAGGCGGACCATCGGCCACTGAAGAGGTTGCTCAACCTCAGCCAGCGGCAGCAATGGCGGTGAGCGCGCCCGCGTCAGCATCGGCTTCTTCTGGATCGGAAGAAGATGAACTGCACAAGAAGGCCCGGCGCTTCGCCAAGCTACTGGTGGAGGAAATTAAGCTGTACAATCAACCCAGGGTTGAAGAAGGCCGGCAGCACAAAGATTTGTATGAGCGCTTGAAAGTGGACATTGAGAAGAGCCGGTCCACCTACGACAAGCGTTATGCGGAGTCCGCTGTCGCCTCAGCCGACTACTTTACACAGGAATTAATCAGAATTCTGGCGGATAATGATGGTTCGCTCATGGGCGCCAGTTTTCCGCGAAGTTGAAATCAGTGCAGGTCAGACGTCTCCTATCCATTCTCCTCATACTGCTGGTGTCAGTTCCGGCGGGTTTTTCCCTGCAGGCATCCAGAAAGAAATCTTCGTCCGCTAAATCATCTTCAGCTAAATCGAAAAAAAAGGCAGCAGAAGCGGCGCGGAAGAATGCGCTGGCAAAGCGCAAGCTTGGACACATTAAGCGCGCGTTCGTGGCCTCCGCCGATCTGCGGCCCATGGCGCAGCAGCTTCTTGAGAACCGCACCCCGCAGGCTTATCAGGGCGTGGAAGCATACGCGCGCAAGCACGCCAAGGACGATGCCGGGCCGCTGGCCTGGATGGTTGTGGGCTACGCGCACTTTCTCGATAAAGATTATGGGAGCGCAAGGTCATCATGGGCCCGCGCCAAGTCGCTGGAGCCATTGCTGGGCGATTATCTCGCTTACATGCAGGCCATGGCCTATCAGGGAGAAAATAATCACGCTGCAGTGCTGGAAACATTGGACGGTTTTGATGAGAAATATCCGGATTCTCTCCAGTCGCATGATGCGGCCTTGCTGTATGCCGCAGCGCTGATGGCCACAGATGCACCGGCAAAAGCGGCGGCATTTCTGGAAAAGCATCGCCAGCCGATGAAGGCCGATATCGAGATCACTCTGGCGCGCGCCTATCTTGCTGCCGGAGACAAGACTCAGGCCGGCGATATCCTGCACAAGCTCTATTTTGAAATGCCGACAAGCGCGGAGGCCGAAGCGGCGGCAATCGAGCTGCGCAATATGGGCGAGATGCAGCCTGCGGGGACGTTTGATCAGCGGCACAATCGCGTATTACTGCTGACGAAGGGCAGGCGCTTCCAGGATGCATTAAATGAATTAAGCCCACTTGTGGAACAAGCGCCGCCGGAGCGAATGATCGACATGCAAGTGGAGTTTGCGGCCGCGCTTTATCGCAACCATAAGCGCGACGATGCGGAACATCTGTTTGAAAGCATTTTGCAGAACCAGTCAGCATCAGTGGAAGCGAAGGCGGAGACCCTTTACTTTCTGGCTGAGATCGCGCGCGACAAAGACGATGGCGAGAAGAACCGCGATTATGTGGCGCAACTGCGCACGCTGGCGCCGGAAAGCACGTGGATGAGTGAGGCTTTGCTTTCCGCCGGCAACATGTACCTGCTGCGGCGTGACTATGAAACGGCGACGCCTTTTTACGCCGAAATCTATCAGCGGCAGAAAAACGGGAAGGCCTCACCCTACTCTCATTGGAAAACTGCTTGGCTCACCTATCGTATGGGCAAGAGAGATGAAGCCAAGCGGCTGTTTGAAGAGCAGCTTTCCATGTATCCCAACTCAGCGGAGGTCCCGAATGCCATTTACTGGCGCGGGCGCATGGCTGAAGACGAGGGTGACAAGAAGCTGGCCCGCGCGTACTACCAGAAACTCGCGGAAAATTACCGATATTATTATTACGCGAATTTAGCGCGCGAACGTCTGCCTAAAGTTGGCGATGAGGCCGTAGATCCGCCTGTGCTGGAAAATCTGCCGCAGCCGCCAGCACCTCCGCACGACTGGGAGACGCCGGCAGATAATATCCGCGCGCAAAAAGCGCAGCTGCTGGCAAACGCCGCACTCTATGACTTTGCCGTGGCGGAGATGCAGGCGGCCAGCGCGGGATCGCCGCCGTGGGAAGCCAGGTCAGTGGCTGAGATTTACAACGAACAGGGCAGCTATATTCGCGCCATTGAGACACTTAAGCGTGCAGTTCCCGGATATTTCGCGGCTGAAATCCCGCAGATTCCACGGCCAGTTTGGCAAAGTTTGTTTCCCCGGCCTTTCTGGGAAGATTTGAAGCGAGACGCTATAGCCAATCGGCTTGATCCGCATCTGGTCGCGTCATTGATCCGGCAGGAATCGGAGTTCAATCCCACGGCCATTTCGAAGAAGGACGCTATGGGGCTGATGCAACTGTTGCCCAGCGTCGGCAAGGGGATGGCCAAGGAGATGAAGATCAGGCATTTCTCTTCCGATCAACTGCTGGTGGCTGATACGAATTTGCGGCTGGGCACGCGCTACTTCAGGCACATCGTGGACCATTATGATGGCCAGGTGGAATACGCGCTGGCCGCCTACAATGCCGGTGAAGATCGCGTAAGCGACTGGCGCAAAAACGGAAACTTTGCCGACGTGGAAGAGTTTGTGGAGTCCATTCCGTTTACAGAGACGCGGGAATATGTTCAAGCCATCATGCGGAATGCGGTGATCTACAAGCTGCTGTATTCGAAGAATTAGCCATCAGCTAATATTTCATGTCCTCACGCTGATTACCTCGGCGTTCGACAAAGAGCAATCATCAGTGACATGGACAAGCTGAGCAAAGACAGCGGTCTTTACTAGTGGCCAAAACTAGTGGCCAAAAACCATTGCTCCGCCCAGGCTTCCCTGATAGACGAGTGCGAGCACAGCAACCACGGCGAATGCCAGATAAGCCAAAGTGGGAACAGCATTTTGCCGGTAAAAACGCCACCGCCAAACGGCGAGCACAATAAATACCAGTACCAGCGATGTTCCCAGCCATTGGTGCACGGCGATCAACTCCGGCGGGAGTGCTCCGGCGGACTTGATCTTCCACCACCATCCGGCAGCGCCGGTGAGCGGAGTAATAATCGCGGCGTATAGGACCATCCATGCTGCCGCACTGTGTAGTGACGAGCGTTTTAGCCAGAGTCCCAGCAGATCGCTGAGCAGTGCCAAGGGCAACAACGCGGCGGTGAAGTTGACGAGTATGGGATGAAGTTCCTGCGGAGACCGAGGTGGTCTGAAGCCAGGCAAGCCGTGTGCGGCGGCATTTCTTTCATTTACTTGTGTGCCGCTTGAGGCGACCAGCACCGCCTTCATATTCGGGTGGGGTTTGCAATGGTATGCAAGCGTTCCAGCCTTTTGTACGGTCATTTTCCAGGAGTTGCCAGGCTGAATCAACCCTGAATCAAAGCTCCCATCATCGGCGGTAACGGTGTGAGCGAAGATGTCTTCATTCTTAAATTCGATAGTTTCACCAGGATGGACTGTAAGCTCGGTGGGTTGAAAGCGCATGCCTTTCATTATCACTTGGCCATTTGCCGAAGCTCCCAGAGCAGACTGATCCTGTGATGTAGTCTCCGAGGCTTGGAGAACTAGAGCCAAACCTGCTTGCGGCAAATTAGCGACGCGAAAGCGCGGGTGTGCGACTGAGATGCTTGATGCACTGAGGAGTACCAGAACTGCAATCCCCTGCCGCACACGCCGCGCTGCTAAAAAAGGCGCCATCGGTCTTAGTGTGAACTTCCCAGCGATGACTGCAACTGCTTGGCGTGATCCAGATGTCCCTGAAGCAGAGGCGCTGCGCCCTCTAACGCTGACTTCAGCTCGGCATTCTGTGCGTTCGGGATCAGCACATTTCCGGCAGCATCAAGCACCTGCTGGTGATATGCCACCTCATGGTTAATGTATTCAGTATCAAAGGCTTTGCCGTTGAGCCCCCGCAACTTCTTAGTCTCAGCCGCAGCGGCCGTTTTCAGTGACTTGCTGATATCACTCGGCTCAGGCTTTACGTTGAGCTTTTTGCCTAAATCATTGACTGAGTTCTGCAGCTTGGTGTGGTCATCGATCATCTGCTGCGCAAATTGCTTAACCTGGTCGTTCTTTGTTTTTTTGAGCGCCAGCTTTGCGGTATCAATGTCGATCTGGTCCGCAGCCGTAACCACGCCAACAATCTGCGGGTCAGAAGGTTTAGCGCTGCTCTTGTCTTTATCCTGTGCCAAAGCAGAAGAACCAACGGCGAACAGCAATGCCATGCTGCCTACTGCTGAAAATCTCTTCCAATTCATGTTCTTATCTCCCTTTTCCTAGATGTAGACGCCAAAAAATTATTGCCCAATGGATAGAGTAGGTAAACCCGGATTGGTTACAGGTTAAGGCGGCTCATGGTGGTTTTCTTTTGCAAACCGC
>JBARNL010000721.1:0-7900 GCA_049802955.1 Candidatus Angelobacter sp. | reverse complement strand
CCGGGCGGGGGGCAAGCTTCAACCCCCCCTAGCAAGCAAGAAGAAGAAGATCCTTTGCGTAAACGACTGGAGGGCGCCAGCTCTCCGGTGGCACTGGCCCAGTTTCCCGATTCGCCCATCACGGCGCTGGAAATGGCGGACGATTCCAAGGTGGAATATGAAACTATTGGCAAGCTGGCCGGCATTAATGTGCTGTTTGATCCCGACTATACTTCCCGCCGGCTTCCCGTCAAATTGAAGAATGTCAGCTTGCAGGAAGCGCTGGATATCCTTGCGCTGGAGTCGCGCACGTTCTGGCGTCCGGTAACGCCGAACACAATCTTTGTTGCCCAGGATACGCAGGCCAAGCGCCGCGAACTGGAGCAAAATGTAGTCAAGACTTTTTATCTCGGCAACGTTTCCGGCCCCACCGATCTTCAGGACATTGTCAACGCGATCCGCACCGTGCTTGAAGTGCAGCGCATCCAGCAGATTCCGTCGCAGAGCGCCATTGTGATCAAAGGCACTCCGGACCAGCTGGCACTGGCCTCCAAGATGATTGACGATATCGATAAGTCCAAGCCTGAAGTGATTGTGGATGTGTGGGTGGCGCAGGTAAGGCGCGACAAGCTGCGTAATTTGGGCATTACGCCGCCGCAAACTTTGACCGTGGCCCTGCAAGGTACCAATACAACCAGCACAGGCACAGGCACTGGCACTGGAACTACCACAACAGGCACGGGCGGCGGCTTGAACTTTAACGACCTCCAGCACCTGAACTCCACGAACTACGCGGTTTCCATCGATTCGTTGAAAGCGCAAGCGATATTGTCTGACGCCGATACCAAGATCATGCAGAACCCAAAAATCCGCGCCACTGACAATGAAAAGGCGACGCTGACCATCGCCGACAAAATTCCAATCGCGACAGGTTCGTTCGGCACGCCGTTGGGCATTGGCACGGGCGTAGGTTCAGTGGGCGTGAATACGCAATTCACCTATACAGACGTTGGCGTAAAAATGGAAATCACGCCGCGCGTGCATCCTGACGGACAGGTTACGCTGAAGGCGTCACTGGAAATTTCAAACCTGAACGGATCGCAGACCATCGGCGGCATTACGCAGCCAATTATCAGCACCCGCAAAGTTGAGCAGACGATCCGGATGATGGATGGAGAAACCAACCTGCTGGGCGGAATCCTGGAAGTGCAGGACACCAGTACCACCGGCGGCACTCCGTTCCTGGGAGAGATTCCCATTTTGAAGTACCTGTTCTCGTCCACCCAAAAAGAACATATTACGAATGAGTTGGTGTTCCTGCTGGTGCCGCATATTGTGCGCAGCCAGGAACTCAATGAATTGAACCGCCGCGCGTTTGACGTGGGTACCGGCGGCGGAATCGACCTGCGGATGGCTGGCAGACAGATGCCTTCCAGCAATGTTACTCCGGCGGCAGCCACGGCAGCATCACCGCAGCAACAACCCGCAGGTGGAGCGCCGGTTATGCCGTCACGCCAGCCGGCGTTGGCTACAGTCCCGCAGCAGGCTCCAGGACAGCAAACCCAGCCGCAAACGCCGCAGAGCACACAGGCGCCTCAGCAAGCGCTCAAGCCGGGCCAGGTGGGATTGCGTATTGATCCTGGCACGCAGCAGCAGCAAGCCGGAAGCACCTTCCCCATGACTGTTATGTTGTCTCAGGGCGAGGACATTTCATCCGTTCCCATTCAGATCAGTTACGATCCCAAGCTGTTCCAGTTCGTGAAAGTCACCAACGGTGATTTCCTGGCCAGGGACGGCCAGAACGTGGCGCTGGTGTATCGCGACGATGCGGCAGCGGGCAGGCTTCAGATCACCGCGCAACGCACACCGGGATCGCAAGGAATTTCCGGCGACGGCGCAGTGTTTAACCTGACGTTTACGGCAAAGGCCAAGGGTACAGGGGCAATTTCCATATCTGTGCCCGGCGCGCGCAACAGCAAGAACCAGCCCATGAATGTACTGGGATCGGAAAGCACAGTCACGGTAAACTAGTAGAGGGTCCGTGATGAGGCAGAGACAGACAGATCGTTTGAAGCGGCTTTTCAGGGGCAAGCACGTTTTGCCGCTGCGGCAGCGCGGCGTGACCCTGGTTGAAATGATCGTGGTGGTCACAATCCTGCTGATCCTGATGGGAGCGGCAATGCCGGTGCTGAAAGTAAGCATCCGGCGCCAGCGGGAAACGGACTTGCGGCGCGATCTTTGGGAGATGCGGTCCGCCATTGACCGTTATAAGGATGCCGCGGACAAGAACGCGTTTCAGCAAAAACTTGGTTCCGAGGGATATCCTCCGGACTTGGATACGCTGGTCAATGGCGTGGAAATTGCCGGCGGCAAGAAACTCCGCTTTCTCCGCCGTATCCCCGTGGATCCCATGATAGGGAACACGGATTGGGGCCTGCGCTCCATGCAGGACGATCCCCAATCGGATTCCTGGGGCGGGCAAAACGTTTTTGACGTTTACACAAAGTCGACCGGGGTCGCCTTAAACGGTACTAAATATAACGATTGGTAACTATGGTCCGATCCAAAAAACACGGGCACCGCGGATTCACGCTGATTGAGTTGATCATCGTGTGCGCCATGATCTCAATTTTGCTGGGAATCATGGTGCCGGTTTATAGAATCCACGTGCTGCACGCCCATGAAGCGGTGCTGAAAGAGGACCTCTATCACATGCGCACGGCCATTGATCAATACACCCAGGATAAAGGCAAAGCGCCGCAGGCCCTGGATGATATTGTGACCGCGGGTTATCTCCATGCCATCCCGAAAGATCCTTTTACGCATGCCACCGATTCATGGCAAACGGTGCAAGAAGACGTACTGAACAGCATTGACCAGACAGAACCCGGCATCAGCGACGTGAAAAGCGGATCAACCCTGACCAGCTCTGACGGAACTCCCTACAATACCTGGTGAGCGTTTCCTAACTTCGCTTTAAGCCTACTTGCCGCTTCGACGCTTAGCCGCATTCCAGCGGGAATTTATGCGGCCTTCTCGCCGTCTTCCGGTTCGTTTTCCACAACCGGATCAAGCTCCGCTTCCTTCTCCGATTCCCGCACCGCTTCCGGATCCACCTGGCGCTCGTGTGCATTCTGCTCTTTCCGGCTGATGCCGGCGCGCTCGGGAAGGTCTTCGCCTGTGGGTTTGGAAAAGGGCGTAGTGCCGGTCTGGTCTGAGGCTTCGGCTGACATCTGGCCTGAATTGTGTGCGCCCACGGCTCCCAACTGCAGTTCACCTGCCGAGCGCTGGTCTGGTTCGCTGTGGTGAAGCTGTTTGCCTAAATTCCTCATCTCATACTCACCTTTCTCAATTCCTCTATCCACAATGTCCTCCCGAATTCTGCTGTCCAAGTCGCACCTCCCGGTGTCTCAGGGTTGGATGCCGGAAGCAGAGCTCAAGGCAGGTCACAGAAATCGCGGCACAGCTCAATGCTTAACAAGGCCCATATTTGCTACCATCTTTCTATGCCGGTTGACACTGAAATTCAGGCTACCCATCTTCCTCCTTTGAAGGCCCCACGCGGAACGGAACTCACATGCAAAGGCTGGCCGCAGGAAGCCGCCATGCGCATGCTGATGAATAACCTTGACGATGAGGTGGGCGAGCGTCCGCGCGATCTGGTGGTTTATGGCGGCACAGGCAAAGCAGCACGCAACCAGCAATGCCTGGAGGCGATCATCGCGTCATTGAAGTCGCTGGAAAGCGATGAGACTCTGCTGGTGCAGTCGGGCAAGCCGGTAGGAATTTTCAAGACCCACGATTACGCTCCGCGAGTCTTGATCGCAAATTCAAACCTAGTGGGCCATTGGTCCAACTGGGAGAAGTTCAATGAGTTGGAACGCGCCGGGCTCATGATGTATGGCCAGATGACGGCCGGATCGTGGATATATATCGGTTCGCAGGGAATCATTCAGGGGACGTTTGAAACATTTGCCGCGGCGGCGGAAAAACATTTTGGCGGAGAGTTGGCGGGCAAGCTGATCGTGAGCGGCGGCATGGGCGGCATGGGCGGCGCTCAGCCACTGGCTGCGACCATGACCGGCGCGTGCTTCCTGGGAATCGACGTGGACGCGGAGCGCATCAAGAAGCGGCTGAAGACCGGCTATTGCGACTTCATGGTCAATAACCTGGATGAAGCGCTGCGCATCCTGAAGAATGCCGTGCGCAAGAAAGAAGAGATCTCCGTTGGGCTGGTGGGAAATTGCGCCGACGTGATTCCTGAACTAGCCGAGCGCGGCGTGCTGCCGGACATTCTTACCGACCAGACATCGGCCCATGATCCGCTGAACGGTTACGTGCCGAACGGCATGACGCTGGAGCAGGCGCTGGAGCTGCGCAAGAGCGATCCCAAGGCTTATCTGGAAAAATCAATGAACGCGATGGCGCGCCACGTGGAAGGCATGCTGCGCCTGCAGAAGATGGGCAGCGTTACGTTTGATTACGGCAACAACATCCGGACGTTTGCTTTCCAGCAGGGCGTGAAGGATGCCTATGATTTTCCCGGCTTTGTCCCGGCCTATATACGTCCATTATTTTGCGAAGGCCGAGGGCCATTCCGATGGGTAGCGCTCTCTGGCGATCCCGCCGATATTGCCGTGACCGACGATCTGGTGCTGGAGATGTTCCCCAAGAACCGCATCCTGAGCCGCTGGATTGAACTGGCGCGCAAACGCATCAAATTTCAGGGATTGCCGGCGCGCATCTGCTGGCTGGGCTATGGCGAACGCGCCGAATTTGGCCTGGCAATAAATGATCTGGTAAAGAAAGGCAAGATCAAGGCGCCAATTGTGATTGGGCGCGATCATCTGGACTGCGGCTCCGTGGCATCGCCGTATCGCGAAACCGAGGCAATGAAAGATGGCAGCGATGCGGTGGCTGACTGGCCGCTGCTGAACGCGCTGCTCAATACCGCCAGTGGCGCAAGTTGGGTGTCGATTCACAACGGCGGCGGCGTGGGTATTGGCTATTCGTTGCACGCCGGCCAAGTTACCGTTGCTGACGGAACAGACGCGATGGCAAAGCGCATTGAGCGCGTGCTCACGAACGATCCCGGTATCGGCGTGGCACGGCATGTGGATGCTGGCTATGAAGAGGCTAAGAGCTTTGCGGAGAAGACGGGCGTGAAAATTCCTATGAAGTTGGGAAATAGAGTGTGATCGGGAGAACCCTTCTGCTGGTCGCGATCTTTGTTTTCTGCGCGAATCAGGTCTTAATTCCACAATCAAAACAAATCACGATCATCACCACGGAGCCTGCCGTAGTCAAATTGACAGATCTTTTTCGCCAGGCAGATATTGTTGCTCTTGTGAAAACTGTGTCTGGAGATACGGAAAATTATGATGTCGCCGTTTATAAGGCTCATGTGATCAAGAGCTTTAAAGGAGCCGCAGCAGGAGATTTTGTCTATTTTGGCCCATATGTTGGGGAAAGGCTTGGGTGGGAGTATATCGTCTTCTTACGCACGGTTAACAAACCGCTCGAGCCAAAGCTGGCATCGAGCAAAAGCTACGGAACCATTCCCTATGCAGAAATATTCAATGAAGGGTACGGCGCGATGATGAGCTCATATGAATGCGTATTCGACGGAGCAGATGCTGCTCAAAAATGCGGCTATGGAATCAGAATCTGCACAGATTACATCGTGCTGCCTAAATCAATACCCGTTTTCCCTGCTCAGGGACATAATCTTCCGTTCGGTTGCCGATGGGTGAGAAGAGCGGTCTTTATTTCCACGCTTGATCAACTCGGAAAGACGCCAAATTTGTGACGCTCACAGATTATTTTGCAAAACAGGCCCAAAGAGCCGCGAATAATTGAAATCCAAAGGCAAATCTCCTTATCTGCTCCTGGCCAACATTGGCCAGCTTCTCATGTTACGTGGTGAAGCTGCGCCGCGACGCGGGCGCGATCTTCAAGAGATCGGCTTGATAGAAGATGCGGCCGTCCTTTGTGGTGGCGGAATGATTCTTGCCGCCGGCCCACAGCGCGAACTGCTGCGTGATCCATGGCTGCGAACAAATCGTAAGAAAGTGAAGGAACTCGACTGTCAAGGCCGAGTGGTGATTCCAGGGTTGATCGATTGCCATACGCATCCGGTGTTTGCGGAGCCGCGCCTAGTGGATTTCGAAAAGCGGATTGGCGGCGCGGGTTATGAAGAGATTGCGGCGGCTGGAGGTGGGATTCGGTCAAGTGTAGCTGCTGTGCGCAACTCGTCGCGCGGCGAACTGAGCAAGCATGTTCTCAAGGCGCTCAATGCCATGCTGGAGCAGGGAACCAGCGTGGTGGAAGCCAAATCCGGCTATGGGCTGACGCTGGAAGATGAAATCAAGTCGCTGGAGGCAATACGGGACGCGGCGCGGCAATGGCCAGGGGAGGTCGTTCCGACGCTGCTGGCGGCGCATGTGGTCCCGCAGGACTATGCCGGCAAAGCAGATGACTATGTGAAGAAAGTCTGCGACGAGATGATTCCGCTGGTCGCTAAAAAGAAGCTGGCCAAGTATGTTGACGTCTTCTGTGAGCGTGGCGCGTTCACGCTGGAACAATCAGAAAAAGTTCTGGCGGCGGCACGGAAGCATGGCCTCGGCACACGCGCCCATGTCTGCCAGTTCACGGCGGCAAAGCTCGCTCCACTGCTGGAGTATCAGCCTGCGTCTTTCGATCACATGGATTGCGTGCAGCCGGAAGATATTTCACTGCTGGCGCAAGCAGCGACGGTTGCAGTCCTGCTGCCGGGAGCAAACTATTTTCTTGGGCACAAAGATTTTCCTGACGCGCGGCGGCTGATCGATGCCGGAGCGCCGATTGCCCTGGCCACAGACTACAATCCCGGCACCTCGCCCACGCTAAGCATGCCATTCATAATTTCACTGGCATGCACGCATATGAAGATGACGCCTCCAGAGGCAATTGCTGCCTCGACGATCAATGCGGCGTGCGCGTTGCGGCTGCAACAGAGAAAAGGCAGCCTGGAAGCGGGGAAAGACGCGGACATGGCGATCTTTGACGTGAAGGACTACAGGGAAATAGCTTATTGGTTTGCCTGGGACCGCTGTGTTGAAATGGTGGTGGCGGGAAAAGTTGTGGGATTGGGTTCGTAAACGCGTTGTTCTTTTTATAAGCAAGCTGTGATGAAAGTTTTAAGCAACCTGTGATGAAAGATGCATGTGAGTAAAAAAATCCGTCATCCCGAGCTCCGTTAATGAGGACGCGTTTTCTTCAGCGTCCGAATAGGAGCGAGGGACCTCGCGCTTACGACGCTTGGCCGGATCAAAACACAAGGTCCCTCCAGCCTACTCGCAAGCTCAGCCCATTCACGCCAAAGATGGGCGTGAATGGGGGCCCGAATACGCTTGCTCGCTTTACGGCTCTCGGGATGACGATTCAATGGAGTTTTATTTTTCTCGTCTTGAGCGTGCAATTTTGCGCCGCGATGGCTCAATCTTCCTCACAGAGCGCGCCGACAGCGCTTGCGCCAAGCTCTCCTGCCCCTACGCCGATAGTAGCTCCGATTCAGATCTCGCCCACACCTACTCCGCCGCCATCGCCGCTTCCAACGCCTCAGCCATCGCCTTCGCCCGCAGTGACGCAGCCAGCCGCAGTTGACGCTGTGCATCCGCCAAATCCCTACGATGAGATCATTGTTACTGCCGTGGGCGACGTGATGCTGGGCACGACATTTCCTGACGCATCCACGCTGCCGCCGAACGATGGAGCCGACTTGCTCACCGAGGTCACGCCATTGCTCAAGCGCGGGGATGTGGTGTACGGAAATCTGGAAGGGCCGATCATCGATGGCGGCGATTCAGCCAAGTGTCGCGGAAAAAAGTTAGGCACGTGCTTTGCTTTTCGCGTGCCGACGCGCTATGGCAAATATCTAAAG
>JBARNL010000720.1:0-7679 GCA_049802955.1 Candidatus Angelobacter sp. | reverse complement strand
GCTTCAGTCCATTCAAAGCGCTGGGCCAGAGCGGATTGAAGGTTTTTCGCGATCTGCTCGGCATCACCTTTGTAAATTCCCTGGATCGTTTCCAGGTTCGTCTTCATTGGTCACCTCGACTGTATCTGATTGTCAGGAAAGCAGGTACTTGCGATTTCCGGGAAAAAGCTAGGAATTCTAACTTTTTTCTTAGAAAATTGTAACGGTAGTGCCATTTTGGGAACAACTATAGCAGCACGTTAAGCATTTGCCGGATTCGCACGCCAGGAGCCCGGCTGGGGAGGATGCCATGTACGATGCCATCATCGTTGGCGCGCGTTGCGCCGGAGCACCCACTGCCCTTTTACTGGCGCGCAAGGGCTACAAAGTTCTATTGCTGGATCGCGGCACGTTTCCCAGCGATATGCCGTTTTCCAACCATTACGTTCACCAGACAGGGTCCGCCCGGCTAAAGCGCTGGGGATTGCTGGATACGCTGAAAGCGTCAAACTGCCCGCCGATTTTGACCAATCATTTTGATTATGGCGCATTCTCGCTTACAGGTTCGCCCATTCCGGCGGAAGGCGGGGTTACTGAGGCGTTTGCGCCGCGCCGCCTCAAGCTTGATCCCATCCTTGTCGATGCGGCCGTGAAATCGGGAGCAGAACTGCGCGAAGGCTTTTCCGTCCAGGAAGTGATCTTTGAGAATGGCAAGGTGGCGGGTATTCGCGGCCATGAAAAAAATGGCCCCGTAGTTACCGAAAAAGCCCGCATCACAGTGGGCGCGGATGGCATGTTCAGCGTAGTGGCTAAAGCGGTGGAAGCGCCGGAATACAAAACCGGACCCGCGCTGGAAGGATCGTGGTACGCATATTACAGCGGCGTTCCGATGGTCGGCTGGCATCTGTGGCTGCGTCCCGGCAACGTGATTTTTGCTTATAACACCAATGACAATCTTTCGCTGATCGGGGTGGCGTTTGCCGCCCGCGATCTGCCTACAGTTCGCGCCAATGTGGAAAAGCACCACAGTAGCGTGATTGCCCAGCACGCGCCGGAGCTGTGGGAACGAATGCAGGCGGGCAAGCGCGAATCGCGCTATGTGGGCGGCGCTATTCCCAGCCACGTCCGCAAACCGTATGGCCCCGGATGGGCGTTGGTGGGTGATGCGGGATATCAGAAAGATCCCTGCACTGCTTCCGGCATCACGGATGCGTTTGGCAGCGCTGAGTGGCTGGCCGAAGCCATTGACGCCGGCTTGAGCGGACGCCAGCCTCTGGAAGAAGCGCTGGCTGCCTACGAGCAAACGCGTAACAATTCTGAGTTGCCGTACTTTGACCTGACGACGCAACTGGCAGCCTTGGAGCCGCCTCCGGCGGAGGTGCAGCAGCTTCTTGAAGCTCTGCGGGAGAATCCTGAGCAGCGCAGCCGTTTCTTTGGCATGCTGGCCCACACTGTTCCGGTCACGGAATTTTTTTCGCCGGAAAATATGCAGGCCATCTTCAACAAGCAGAAGCACGCGGCGACTTCCTGATTGCCACTAACGTGAACTCTCATCTTGCAAGGGAAGGTTTGCAACGTTCGCGGGCTTAGGCCCACAACTAGAAAACGCCGTTATCGGAACGCGATTGCGGTTGAACTCTTCCGCGCTGTGACCAGATCTTTACCAATGAAAAGTATTTTGTTGTTAATCAGCGTGCCAACTGAAAGAGCTTAAACCGGTTTACTGGACTAGAAGGAGCAGCATGGAGATTGCAATTTTTGGCGCTGGGATCGCCGGGTTGATGAGCGCGATTACTTTGCGCGCTCAAGGCCATCGCTGCCGCATTTTTGAGCGCATGCGCCAGGGCCATGAGACTGGCATGGGATTCATCCTGATGCCGGATGGAATTGAGTGTCTCCAGAGCTTTGGCGTGAATCTGACCGGCGCAAATAGTGGCGCGCCGCTGCAGCGCTATTTTTGCCGCAGTTCCAGCGGGCAGATACTTTATGAGCAGCCTTTGCCCGCGGGTACCCGCAGCATCCGCCGCAGCCAATTGATTGGCGCGCTGATGGGCGCTTTGCCGGCTGAGAGCACTCCGGTATTTGACGCCGAACTGGCCGCGCTTGAATGTGATGATGCGGGAAACGTGACGCAGGCGCGGCTGAACACCGGCGCAAGCGTTAAAGCTGATCTCTATGTGAGCGCGGAAGGAATCCGCTCGCGCGCGCGCCATGCTCTATTCCCCGGTTGGCCGTCAGCGCAGGCGCAGGTGCTTGAAATAGTTGGCTTGGTAAAGTGCAAGAACACGGTGCGATGGGCCAGCAACAACTTCAATAAGTTTCACGCGGTGAGTGGCGGCATTGCGCTGGGCACGCTGGCGGTCGACTCTGAGCACGTGATCTGGTACCTGCAATTTGACTCGCAACGCTTTCCCCAGCCGGCAGAAGATGCCGGCAATTTCGCCGAAACCCGGAAAGCATTTGTTACTTCGCTGGTGGCCGAGTGGGCAGACCCCATTCCTCACCTGCTCAGCATCGCGGATTTTTCGCGCACGCACCTTTGGCGTCCCGTGGATACTGACCTGGTCCCCGCGTTCTATCGCGGAAACTTGGTGCTGGTGGGCGACGCCGCTCATCCTCTTTCGCCCTTTACCAGTCAGGGTGTTTCATCGGCTGTGGCAGACGCAGTGGCCCTGGCGGAAAATCTCCGTTCAGAAAATGTGCAGACGCAATCCGATCTGGAGAAAGCTCTGGCAAACTACTCCGCGGAACGCCGGAAACAATGTGCTCCGTATGTCGCCAAAGGACGTGAATTGACCCGCCATTTCCTTACTCCCGAAATCGGCAGCACAATTCTGTTGCCGATGGCGGAATCCGACCAGGCGCAGCCGGGCTCGTTTTCAGACAGTATGGTGCGGCTTGACCTGTTGCGTGAACGCGCTTTTAACATGCGGTGGGCACAGCAGCCTGCCGATGTCATCCCGCTCACTGCGGCCGATCCTGATTTTCCTGTCTGTCCAGCGATCCAGGAACAGCTTGTGCGCTATGTGCGCGATGGCGTGCTCAGTTACGGGCCGCCTGAAGGATTGCCGCAATTCCGTGAATCGATTGCCCGCTGGATGCAGGAAACCCGGCAAATGGCCTGCACCGCCGAAGAGGTTTTTGGAACGGACAGCGCCGCATCCGGCATGGCCGTTTTGGCGCGCGCCAGCCTATCTCCGGGGGATGAAGTGCTTATTCCCGATCCCGTGGATTTTTTGCTGCACCACACCGTCCAGCGGGCAGGGGCCACGCCTGTGTGCGTAAGAGTTGGACCGGACACCAGAGCGGAAGAATTCATTCGCGGTATGGAAGCTCGCCTGACGGGACGCACACGCATGCTGTGGCTTTGCAATCCCCACAATCCTCTTGGAGTGGTTTACTCACGCGAGTGGCAGCAGCGCGTTGCCGAATGGGCCATTTCTCGCGGCTTGAGAATTGTTTCCGACGAGATCTGGTCTGACATTGTTTACGCGCCGCACAGGCATGTCAGCCTGGCCTCGATCTCTCCGGAGATTGCCCGCAACACCGTGACGGTTTATGGCTTCTCCAAGAACTTTGCTTTGGCAGGACTGCGCGTGGGTTGCTTAATCTGTACCGACCCGGAATGGAAAAAAGAAATCGTCGCCGCATCAGATGCTGAAAGCACGGTATACGGGGTCTCGGTGCTGTCGCAGGTCGCGGTTGTGGCTGCGCTCAATGACGGACGCGAGTGGCTGGCCCAGTTTGTCCAGCACTTACAGGCCCAGCGAGATTACGTTGTCAGCCGCTTAACGAAGTGGCCGGGCGTGACCGTGGAGCCGCCACAAGGGACGTATGTGATATTTCCCGACGTGCGCAGCCTGAGCGATGATTCAGAAAGCCTGTGCCAGCAACTTCGCGAGCAAGCCCGCGTGGCGCTGGTTCCCGGCGCTGCGCAATGGTTTGGCCCCGGCGCCAGCGGACACCTGCGCATATGCTTTGCTACTTCCCACCGAATCCTGCAGGAAGCCTTCGACCGGCTGGAACCTGTCGTGACGCAAATCGCAAATGACCGCCATCTGGTCAAAGTCATTCACTGAGCCGCGAACAACTCAGCTCTATTCCGTGCGCGTCTTGCTCTTGCCCGGGTCCGGTTCCTGAATGCAAACCGACTTCACATTTACAAATTCAAGGATGCCATGATGGCTGAGCTCGCGTCCGAATCCAGAATGCTTTACGCCGCCAAAAGGAATGCGCGGATCAGAGGCCACCATTCCATTGATAAATGCCAAGCCTGACTCAATCTCATTGATGAACAGGTCGCGCTCCGCGGCATCGTTTGTCCAGGCGCAAGCGCCCAATCCAAAAATGGAGTTGTTGGCAATCTCAATGGCATGGGTCATGTCATTTGCGCGATAGAGGGACGCCACCGGGCCAAAAAGCTCGTCTTCAAAAGCGGGCGAGCCTTCCGGGATATCCGTGAGAACAGTCGGCGCATAGAAATTACCTTTACGATCAACGCGCTTTCCTCCCAGAAGAACACGGGCGCCCATCTCCACGGTTTTTTGTACCTGCGCTTCCAGTCCGTGCAGCACATCCGCGGTCGCCAGCGGGCCAACGTCGGTGGCGGCGTCCATGGGATCACCGACTTTGAGTGATGACATGCGCGCCACAAATTTCTTTTCAAATTGCTCCGCGATCAGCTCATGAACAATGAACCGTTTTGCCGCAATACAGGATTGGCCGTTGTTGATCACCCTGGCCTGCACCGCGGTTTCCACTGCTTTCTCAAGGTCGGCGCTCGGCATCACGATAAACGGATCGCTGCCGCCAAGCTCCAACACGCATTTCTTGATCTCCTTACCGGCAGCCTTGGCGACGCTGCTGCCCGCGCCAACGCTTCCGGTAAGCGTAACGGCGGCAATGCGGCGATCAGCAATGATCCTGTTCACGCGGTCCGGCCCAATCAGCAGTGTTTGAAAAGCGCCTTCAGGAAAGCCGGCGCGGTGGAAAATATCTTCAATGGCAAGCGCGCATTGCGGCACATTTGACGCATGCTTCAGCAATCCGACGTTGCCCGCCATGAGCGCAGGCGCGGCAAAGCGAAACACCTGCCAGAAGGGGAAATTCCACGGCATCACGGCCAGCACGGGGCCGAGCGGCTGGTAGCGAACAAAGCTGCGCGTGGCATTGGTCTTGGCTTCTTCATCGGCCAGGAATCGCTCGGCATTGTCCGCATAGTAGCGGCAGCCAAAAGCGCATTTCTCCGCTTCCTGCACGGCCGATTTGAATGTCTTGCCCATCTCCTGAGTCATCATCCGGCCAAAAATATTTTTTTCTTTTTCCAGGATCTCAGCGGCGCGGGCCATCATGGCAGCGCGCTCAGCAAATGGAACCTTGCGATAATCGCGAAAAGCCTTAGCTGCAAGTGCAATTTTGTTTTCGACCGCCTCATCGGAGTGCTGCTCAAATTCGCGCAGCAATTCACCGGTAAGCGGGCTTACGCTGGAGACGGTCCGGCGCGGCAGCTCAATAACTTTTTGAGTACTCATTGCATCTCTCCCCTTGTTTGCTTATTTATCTCTTGGATGCACCAGAACGGCGAACGCTTCCGTCAACGATGAGATTAGCAGGAGTGCTGATCGAAGGTACGCTAAACCTTTTGGCGGAGGGCGGCGAGCGCAGCTTCCGCTAAAACGTGTCAGCATTCCAAATTCCCGTTAACAGATCCGCGCAGCCAGCCGATCACGCCAGCAGTGCGCTGGTCATTCCGGACAGTCCAGCCCATTGGATTGAAGCGCTTGTGCGGCAGTGGATACAATAGCTGCAAATGGAAGCTTATCAAGGAAGCGCATGAACCGGCGCCATCTTATATTGCGGGCTTGCGCTCTGCTGGCGCTGATGGCTTCGGCGTTTGCCGTGAAAGTGGGCGAGCCGGCGCCCGGCTTTACCGCCGTGGACAGCAACGGCAAGCAGCAGCGCCTCTCCGACTACAAAGGCAAGTTCGTGGTGCTGGAATGGCACAACCAGAACTGCCCTTACACCAGGAAACATTACGAGAGCGGCAACATGCAGCATCTGCAAAAAGAGTGGACAGCCAAAGGCGTGGTCTGGCTTACGGTAATCTCGTCTGCTCCGGGAATGAAGGGATTTGTCACTCCGTCGCAGGAAAACGATTATTTGAAGAGGATGAATGCCGCGCCTACGGCGGTGCTGATGGATCCCGGCGGCTCTCTGGGCCATTTATATGCGGCGAAAACAACGCCGCACATGTTCGTGGTGGATCCCAGCGGAACGCTGATTTACAACGGCGCTATTGACGATCATCCCGCCGCTGACCAGGGCGACAACGTGAAATGGAAGAACTATGTTTCAGCGGCGCTTGAGCAAGCCATGGGCGGCAAGCCAGTGAGCGAGCCCGCAACGCGTCCTTACGGCTGCTCCGTAAAGTACTAGGATTGAGACCTCAAACGATGCGCCTCTCCGCCGAGTTGCAAGACGCCATTCAGCGGGAAACCGGCAAAGTAGATCATCGCAAGCTGGCGCAGGCGACGGCGCAACTCACCGAGCGTTATAAGGCCGCCGATTTTTCCACTCCTGCAATTGCCACGGATGCGCATCGCGCCGCTTACCTCGCCGTGAGATTGCCTGCAACATACGCTGCACTGGGCCGCGTATTTGCTGAAATTAAGTTGCGCGCGCCGCACGATGAAATTACCAGCCTGCTCGATCTGGGCGCTGGGCCGGGCACAGCTCTGTTTGCCGCCGCCGAACAATTTCCGCATCTTCGGCAAGCCACTTTGCTTGAATCCGACGCCGGTTGGATTACTGTGGGCAAGCGTCTTGCGGAGCAAAGTGAATCGCCTGTGATCCAGCAGGCACAATGGCTCAAGCAGGACCTGCGCTCCGGTCTGGCCTGTGAAAAACATGATCTCGTGGTGATTTCTTACACCTTGGGAGAGCTGCCGCAAGCCGCCGTAGACGCCGTGCTCAACAAAGCTTGGAAGTGCGCCGGGAAATTTCTTGTGGTAGTTGAGCCGGGAACGCGCCGAGGCTTTGCCGCTATCAATGCTGCGCGGTCTGCGATGATCGACGGTGCGGCGCATATCCTTGCTCCGTGTCCGCACCATTTCACGTGTCCCATGGCTGCCGTAGGAGACTGGTGCCATTTTTCCCAGCGTGTGGAACGGACGTCGCAGCATCGGCAGTTGAAAGGCGGCGCGCTGGGCTATGAAGACGAGAAGTTTTCTTACATGGTGGCTGCTAAAAATAGTTCGCCATCGGCAGGAGCGCGCATCGTCCGCCATCCCGGCAAGCACAGCGGACACGTTCAGCTTGTGCTTTGCACGGCGGAAGGCAAAATGGAAGATCGCACTGTCACGCGTTCCAGCAAGGAAGCTTATAAACGCGCCCGCAAAACCGAATGGGGCGACACCTGGATTGAATAACGCAAGTTTGTGCCGCACAGATAACCTTTCCAGCCCTGCATCTGAGATGATAGCCAGATGGTTCTGCTTGCCAACGCGTTCCCGTTCCTGCAATGGATGGTCGATTTCATCCACTGGGCCAAGGGTATGGGCGCAGCCGGAGGCGTGCTCTACGCCGTGTTTTACATTTTCGGCACTGGGTTCTTTTTTCCCGGACTGCCGCTCACCCTGGGCGCCGGTTTTCTTTATGGCGCTATCATCGGCACGTTAGTCGTCTCGCCCGCCAGTGTTGCC
>JBARNL010000719.1:0-16366 GCA_049802955.1 Candidatus Angelobacter sp. | reverse complement strand
ATCTTGATTTCAAGCAGCTTATCAGTGACCACAACGCACCGTATTTTCCATCTCCACCACACTGGGAAGATGAAGTCCTTTACTTCATGCTGGTGGACAGATTTTCTGATGGCCAGGAAAATGACTTCGTCGATGTTAATGGAACGCCGGTGACTCTCGGCAGTACGCCTATATTCGCCGCCGCAGATGCGGGCAATGCCATTGGGAATCCTGCCGATGCGGCGACGTGGCGCGATGCTGGCGGAAGCTTTGTCGGCGGCAACTTGCGCGGGCTTGCATCAAAGATGGGCTACCTGCGCCGGCTGGGCGTTACCGC
Source organism: Candidatus Angelobacter sp. (assembly GCA_049802955.1). GTDB lineage: Bacteria > Acidobacteriota > Terriglobia > Terriglobales > Acidobacteriaceae > Angelobacter. The sequence goes on along the minus strand of JBARNL010000719.1, from coordinate 16,050 downwards.
AATCTGGCTTAGTCCGGTGTTTAAGCAGGTGAATGCCGATAACACTTATCACGGTTACGGCATACAGAATTTCTTTGATGTCGATACGAACTTTGGCACGCGCGATGATCTGCGCGACATGGTGAAGACAGCGCATGAAAATGGCATTCGCGTGGTGCTGGATATTATCCTCAACCATACCGGCCAGGTTTTTATTTACGATCCTGACCGTTATGACAGTGTCGATGATCACGGCAAACATTTCAAAGATCCACGTTGGGATGGCAATCCGTATCGGGTGAAAGGATTCAGGGACGCAGGCGGCGCGCCTTCGCTGCCGTTCGCTGCCGTTGATGTGGCGGCCAATTCAGCGGCCTTTCCTGACGCTGCGGTGTGGCCCGCGGAGTTCCAGGACCCGGCAAACTTTACCCAGCATGGTCATATCAACAACTTCGATTATTTTCCTGAATTTTTAGACGGCGATTTTTTCACATTAAAAGACCTGCATCACGGCACGCGCGTTATGGCGAACAACCAGGACCAGATTGATCAGTACATTGTTTCTCCCACGCTGGAGAATCTGTGCCAGGTTTATAAATTCTGGATCGCCTTTGCCGATCTTGACGGTTTCCGCATCGATACGGTCAAGCACATGGACCCGGGCGCTACGCGCTTTTTTGCCGGAGTGATCCATGAGTTCGCGGAATCGCTGGGCAAGGAAAATTTCTACCTGATTGCGGAAATCACCGGCGGACGCGACCGCGCTTACGACACGCAGCAAGTCACCGGCGTGGATGCAGTGCTGGGCATTGACGATGTGCAGGACAAGCTGGAGTTTCTGACTAAAGGCTTTCGCAATCCCACGGATTATTTTGACCTGTTCCGCAATTCGCTCCTGGTGCGCGCGGACTCGCACGTATGGTTTCGCGATAAAGTTGTGACCATGACGGACGATCACGACCAGATCCGCAAAGGCAGCAACAAAGGGCGCTTCTGCGCGGCGGACCGAGGCGGCGATTTGCTGATCGCCATGTTGGGACTGAACGCCGCCACCATGGGGATTCCCTGCATCTATTTCGGCACCGAACAAGGCTTTGACGGCGCGGGCAGCGGCGATGGTTGCGACCGCTACATTCGCGAATCGATGTTTGGAGGAAAGTTCGGCGCGTTTCGCACGCGCGACCGTCACTTCTTTAACGAGCAGCATCCGGGCTACGCGGAATTGAGCAAAATGCTGGCGCTGCGCGAAAAAGAGCCGGCTCTGCGGCGCGGGCGGCAGTTCCTGCGCGAGATCTCCGGGGACGGCATAAATTTTGGTTTGCCGGCGATGGTCGGCGGCCAGCTTCGCTCGGTAGTGCCGTGGTCGCGCATCTTTGTGGAAGATGAACTTGTTTGCGCCATTAACACTGATCCGGACAACGCCCGCTCGGCCTGGGTGACGATCGACAATTCTCTGCACAGCGCGGGAGAGAAGCTGACGTGCCTGTACTCATCTGATGCGGCGCAGATCGGCCAGACCGTAACGGTGGAATCGCGCAACGGCAAGGCCGTAAACATCGCCGTGCCCAAGGGCGGCTTTGTGGTGTTTAAATAACACTGGCAGCGGATCGCTTGCTACAATCCATTCGCATGCCAACGTGCTCCGTTCCGGGTCGTACCGATGCTATTTCTATAGTCACAAGCCAAACGAACCGCCGCATGTGCACGTAGTCGCGACGATCTCTCAGCCAAATTTTGGCTCGATCCGGTTGCTTTGGCCCGAAATTTTGGCTTTGATGCGCGTGAATTTTGATGCGCGTGAATTAGGCGTATTGTGTGGCATCATAATGGAGCATCAGCAACAGCTCTTGGAGGCTTGGCATGGGTATTTTGGCACTCGGCGCGGATGAGAGAGTGGCTGAAGTTTCATTCACTGATTCCTCCCTCAGTGTGTCTCTGAAGGACGGACGAACAATCTCCGTCCCTCTCATCTGGTATCCCAGGCTGCTCGATGCAACGCCTGAGCAAAGAATGAACTGGAAAATTGCTGGCGGCGGATACGGCATTCACTGGCCAGACCTTGACGAAGACCTGAGCACTGAAGGGCTTCTGCGCGGCGCACCTGCTGCGCGCAAAGCACAGTAATCCACCTTTCGCAAAATCTCTTTCAGATCAGCGTAATTTCCTGCAACTTCTTTTCGCCAGCTTACGTATTAATATAAGGTCGGCGCAAGCGTCAGTATAGGTGTGCCTGCTCAACGCCGGCCAGCGGAAGGAGCAATCACTATGGGAAACTTCAGCTCGCAACTCAGGCAAGTGCTGCGCCGGCTGTTCCGCACGCCCATGTTTACGGCCGTAACCCTGATAACTCTGGCGGCGGGCGTAGGCGCAAACACGGTTGTGTTCAGCGTGCTTGAAGGGATTCTGCTGAAGCCGCTGGCTTATCCGCATTCTGAGCAACTGGTGGGCATCTCACATGCGGCGCCGGGGATCGGCGTTACGTCGCTGCCGGGCGCACCTTCCAATTATTTTATCTATCGCGACCAGAACCGGAGTTTCCAGGAAGTTGCAATGTCCGCGCCGGATTCCGCCAGCGTAACCGGCCTGGCTGAACCGGAGCAGGTACGCGTGGAGCGCGTAACCGATGGATGGATTTCCGCGCTGGGCATACAGCCGGCGCTGGGCATACAGCCGGCGCTGGGCCGCGGGTTCAACCGGCAGGACGATTTGCCGGGCAGTCCGGAAACCGTGGTGCTGATGTATTCATACTGGCAGCGCAAGTTCGGCGGCAACGCAAACGTGCTGGGACAAACGCTGAAGATAGATGGCAAGGCGCATCAGATCATTGGCGTGATGCCAAAGGATTTCAGCCTAATCGATCAGGACCAGCCGGCGCTGTTGATTCCTTTCCAGTTTGATCGCAATAAAATCTTTCTTGGGAATTTCAGCTATCCCATGATTGCCCGGCTCAAGCCCGGAGTAACCATCGAACAAGCCAGTTCAGACGTGGCGCGCATGCTGCCGATCGTGGGCCGAAGTTTTTCTGCGCCTCCGGGGTTCAGTTTGAAAATGTTTGAGGATGCGCACTTTCAGCCGAACATTACGCCGCTGAAAGACCGCGTGGTGGGCGACGTTGGCAAGCTGCTCTGGGTGCTGATGGCTTCAATTGGCATGGTGCTGTTGATTGCGTGCGCCAACGTGGCCAACCTGGTACTGGTGCGCGTGGAAGGCCGGCGGCAGGAACTGGCTATCCGGGCGGCGCTGGGCGCGGGATGGAGCCGCATTGCTTCTGAGCTGCTGTTTGAAAGCGTGGTCCTGGGATTACTGGGCAGCTTGCTTGGACTAGGCATGGCTTATGGCGTATTGCGCGTGCTGGTGGCCATGGCGCCGCGCGGCCTGCCTCGCGTGAATGAAATTGGCATTGACGGAACCGTGCTGCTGTTTACCGTGGGGCTGGCGATTATGGCAAGCCTGCTGTTTGGCAGCATCCCAATTTTCAAGTATGCGGGAGCGCGCCTTGCCACTGGACTGCGCGAAGGCGCGCGCGGAGCCAGCCAGAGCCGCGATCAGCATCGCGCGCGCAGCGTGCTGGTGGTGGTGCAAGTCGGCTTGGCGCTCGTGCTGCTGATTTGTTCCGGACTCATGGCGCGCACGTTTGTCGCGCTCACAAAAGTGCAGCCGGGCTTCACCGATCCTGTGGCGATCCAGACCTTTGAATTATCCATCCCGAAAAGCGAGATTGCCGATGAAGAGAGCGTGACCCGCAGGTTTGAACAAATCCTGCACAAGGTAGAAGCGGTCCCGGGAGTGAAGTCCGTGGCGCTTTCAAGCAGCATTCCGCTGAGCGGAAGCAATAATTACGATCCCATATTTGCCCAGGACAAAACATACAAGCCGGGAGAACTGGGCGCGCTGCGCCGGTTCAAATATGTTTCACCCGGATTCCTGCAGACGATGGGGACGCCGCTTGTCGCGGGCCGTGATATGAACTGGACGGAGATTTACAACAAAACTCCGGTGGCCATGGTTTCAGAAAATCTGGCACGCGAACTCTGGCAAACTCCAACGGCGGCCCTGGGCAAACGCATTCGCGTTGGGGATATTGACGATTGGAGAGAAGTGGTCGGCGTGGTCGGCAATGTTTATGACGATGGGCTTAATCAGGAACCTTCAAAATGCGTGTATTGGCCTGTCTTGCTGAAAAACTTTGAAGGCGATGGAGTTACCTCACGCCGCGATATTGCTTTCGTACTGCGCACGCCGCGCGCCGGCACTGAGAGCCTGATGAAAGAAGTGCGCCAGGCTGTTTGGTCGGTGGATCCCAATTTGCCGCTGGCGGAAGTACACACCGTGGACTATTACTATCGCACTTCCATGGCGCGGACTGCATTCACGCTGCTGATGCTGGGCGTGGCCGGAGCTATGGCGCTGTTGCTTGGGACCGTGGGCATTTATGGCGTGATTGCGTATTCGGTTTCGCAGCGCACGCGTGAAATCGGCATTCGCATGGCATTGGGCGCGCAACGGCAGGAACTAACCGGGATGTTCGTCCGCCATGGGCTGGTTCTGAGCGGGATTGGCGTTGCCTTTGGACTGGTTGCCGCGTTAATCTGCATGCGCTTTCTTTCCACTTTGCTCTTTGGCGTGAAGCCCGTCGATCTGCTGACCTACAGCGCGGTCTCCATTGGACTTGTGGCCACGGCGCTGCTGGCTAGCTATTTGCCGTCACGCCGTGCAGCGACGGTTGATCCGGTGGAAGCTCTGCGCGGAGAATGATGCGGTTCCTTCTCGGTTTCCCCATCGATGAAACCCGCGTAAGTACTGCCCGCTGCGCTATCATAGCCAAATCCGACCTGCGGACGCCCAACGGCGGCGTTGCGCATTGGGAATTTCGTCTGCCATGGACGATTCGGAAGGAGCGATGGATGAAAGGCTTTGTGCTGGGCTTGTTTCGTGCCCTAATTTTTCTCGGCTTCATCTTCCTGATCGCCGGATGTTCCAGCGGCAGACTTGTGGCGGGCGGTCCCACGCCGACCCCAAGCCCCGGCAACGCTTTTGTTTATACGGCAAATGCGGGCGGAAACAGCATTTCCGGGTTTGCCAATGACGGAACCGGAGCGCTTACGCCGATCTCCGGATCGCCTTTTGCCGTGCCCGGCCAGCCTTTTGGAATCGCGGCGGCCGCACCGAACAACCAGTTCCTTTACGTTACGCAATTCCAGAATAATCAGGTCAGCGGTTTCTTCATCAGTCCCGCCACCGGAGTGCTTACGCCGCTGGCTTGCCCCACCGTGGCCACTACTGACGTACAGCCATTGAAGATTGCCATTAATCCCACGAGCACGCTTCTTTATACCGCCAACCAGATAGGCAGCGTTAGCGGTTTCGCCATCAATGCGGCCACAGGATGCCTGACGGCCATCTCAACCACGCCGACCGATACCGTGGCGCGCGGAATCACCATTGACCAAAGCGGCCAGTTCCTTTATGTGGTAACGGGCGGCGGAGGCATCGATGCTTTTTCCATCGGGGCCAATGGCGCGCTTACCCGACTTGCGATTGGCGGATTTGATTCCGGGACCACCACAATGCTGGCGGTAAAGGCTGTGCCAACCTTCGAACTGCTGCTGGCCACTGACGGCGGCAGCACCAATGATCTGCGCACTTTCAACATCAACACCGGCACCGGCACGCTTACTCCCATTGTTGCCACCACGCCAGGCTCGTCGCCGGCCAATCCCAGCGCTATCGCGTTTAACACGCCGCTCAATGCCACTACGCCGCTGTTTTACATCGCCAACACCGCTTCAAACAATTTGACGGTCAATAGCGTGGACGCGACCGGCGCCATTGGCAACACCAGCGTTACGGTGCCCGATTCCACGGGGCCCATTGATCTGGCCGTCGATCCCGCCGGCAAGTTTCTTTACGTGGCAAATAATGGATCGAACACTGTATCCATCTTTAACGCGAACATCACTGCCGGGAACTCCACTACGGCCTTGATATCCACGGTACCGACCGGCGGAGGGCCGGAGTCGATTGTGGTGGTGGGGCATCCGTGAGGAAGAGCACTTAGCAATTAGCAGATGGCTTTTGGATTAGTCAGTACAGATCGTCGCGATTCGTGACTGGCCCGAAGCGGTTGACTTTGCTTCCGTTCTAAATCCGTTCTAATCCGCGCTCATCCGCGTTGATCCGCGGTCAATCTTTTCCAGATCACCAGATCAAACCGATCACCCGATCAACAGATCTATCTCACAGCCCGGCATCGTTAGCGGAAATTTTTGAGATTGCCGACCAGTCAAGTTCTCCCATGCCCTGGGCCAGCGCGGCAAGAAAGCGGTCGCGGACCAGGCTTGCCATCGGCATAGGGACAGCTGCTTCTTCGGCGGCGGCCAGCAACAGGCGATTGTCTTTCAGGCCCAGCGGCAGCTTGAATCCGGCGGACTCAAATTTCTGTGAATTAATCAGTGCGCCGTAGGTTTTATAGATAGGCGCGTTGAATAGCGAGTTGGTCAGAATCTCCTGGAACAAGTTAGCATCAAGTCCGGCCTTGCGCACCAGGGCAAAGCTTTCCGCAAGTCCTTCAATCACGGCGGTGATCAGGAAATTTCCAGCGAGCTTCATCAGGTTCGCGCTGGAAGCATCGTCGCCGGCGAGAAAAGTTTTCTGGCCCATGGATTCAAACAACGGACGGCAGCGATCGATCTGCGCAGCCGGTCCGGCTGCAACAATAAACAGTTTTGCCGCCGCGGCGGCTTCGGGGCGTCCAAAGACCGGAGCGGAAATGTAATGCTGCTTGCGTTCAGCGTGCGCGGCCGCCAGGCGGCGCGAGAGGGCGACGCTGATGGTGCTCATGGAAATGTGGATCGCGCCGGGCGGAAGCGAGTCGAGCATTCTGGCCCTGCCGCTAGTTCCTGTTTTTGCCGGTTGACCATGATCGCCGCTTTTTTCTCCGAAGATGACGGCTTCCAGCGCGTGATCGTCGGCCAGCATGGTGATAGCGGCTTCAGCGCCGGCTGCGGCTTCGCCCGGTGTGGAAGCGACGCGCGCGCCCAGAGGCGCTAGTTCATCCGCGCGGCTGCGGGAGCGGTTATAAATGGTGAGCATGTGTCCGGCATTGATCAAATTGCGCGCCATGCCAGAACCCATGTTGCCTAAGCCGAGGAATGCGATGTTCATGGATGTAACCTTCCAGTTCAAAACTGAATTTTAGATCCGGGAGAGGACTCGCCTCATCCACGTAGTTTCTCAAATATGGAATCCGTCTTTTGCAAAGCCGTGGACGTGGGAATCCCGCGGCATGCCGGTTACCGGCAAGGCGGAAAAGGCCGGCCACCGGCCATGTAGTCTTTAATTGATTCGTGCTTCCTTTTTCGCTGCGGGCTTCTGCGCCACGGCAGCAGCGGCAGGTTCCCAGGCAGGAGTGGCATCCGATATCACGCCCAGCATAAGCGGAGCGCCGGCATTGTAAAACGTCTTACCCTGCATCATGATGATTCGAGTGTCATCGCCCCGGCGCACGCGGAAAGTCGTCTTAAAGTCTTTGCGATGACGCTGCGCGCTCTGCAGACTGGCAAAGACGCCTTCGCGATCTCCCGAGTAATACATCAGGTCCATCAACTCGCCCAGGCGCACGCGGCTGGATGAGGGGAATCCCAGGAGCTTTGCGGCAGCGGAAGAGAACGAGAAAATATCGTTCTCGATATCCAGCTCCCATGTGCCCGCTTTAGTCACCTGCTGCAACAAGTGAACGCGTTGTTGGCCGATCCGGATCTCGGTTTCCAGCGCTTTAGCCTTCTGCTGGAGCCGGGCGGCGCTGCGGCGGCGCTGCGTGTCGCTGCCATGCACCGGATAAGTTTCAGCCGGATTCACGTCTGTGTGCTCTCCGCAGATGCTGAAAAAGAGCTGACGGTGCTCCAGGCGCTCAAACACGCTGATGGGATAGGCGCATAAAAGATCAAAAGTATGCCGCTCGGCGAGTTCATTCCAGAGTTCTTCCAGCCGGAGCGTTGCGTCCCGCTTGCCTTCCGCCCACAAGAGGGCGACCATCTCGCCAAAAGCGACCAGGCGGCGGCCGGGCATAACCTGGGCAGCGGCCTGGCGGATGAGGGAGCCAATGCAATCCTCAAATTTCTCTATATCCGGCCCACCGCCCACCATGAAGTTTTCCAGAGTCTTAGCTGCGTCCAGTTCAATAAAACGGCCTGCCTTTATCGCCGGGGAGACATTTATTTTGCGCAGGCGCAGCTCTTCAGCCAGACCATCGCGGTGCGATCTGGTGGCGATTACGATGGCAGTATCGCCGCAGTCCAAGGCGTTACCAATATGCCGTCCCAGGGTCTCAATCAACTCCTGGTCATGCTCATAAAATTTGACATTGTGGCAGCAATGAGGCGCGGGATGGACCCGGACTTCGGCGATTTGGCGATAAGGCATCAGAGCACACTCCCCCGGCTAACTATGATGCAGGATATCGGGTTAGAACGGGTTAGAAGGCAAATTAATATTTCGAACCTTTTGAACTGGGCGCCTTCCAGCGTTCTCCGGATGGATCTTGGGATCTTCGTGATACCGCGAGATTGTAATAGTGATGCGCTTCGGGGGCGAAGGCAGGGCTGAAAAAGCCGCAGCCGTACATCTAACGCCAACATGGAACCCGAAAGCAGACACCCGCGAAAACCTTAACTTGTGCGGCAATAAGGCCCGCGAAAGGTGTAGAATTTAAATACAACTTAATACGCAGGGTGTTATGGAGCTTCTTGCGCATCGAGAACTCTCGTTCCGTGCAAAAGGAGCTTATGCCTCTATCCCCCGTTGTTTACAAAAATCAAATTCTCGAATCCCTGCCCGGCGTGGAAATCGCCCGGATTCGGCCTCATCTTTCTCCCGTAACCTTCGTAACGGGGCAAGTCCTGCAAGATCCTGAACAGAACGTGACATACGGCTATTTCCTTGAAACGGGCATGGCATCCATGGTGGTTGATATGGCCAAAGGCAACAGCGTTGAGGCGGCCGTAATCGGGAAAGAAGGAGTGGTAAATATTTGTATTTTGCTGGGCACAAGCAGCATGCCAACACGCACATTCATACAAATTCCGGGCGGCGGCTACAAAATTAAGGCGGACATTCTCAAAAAAGAATTCGATAAAGGCGGAACGCTGCAAAAGCACATAAGCAGTTACATCCAGGCCCACCTCGTGCAAATGTCACAGACTGCGGCCTGCAATCGCCTGCATGACATTGCAGAGCGCCTTGCGCGCTGGCTCTTGATGTGCGATGACAGACTGGATTCGGATAAGTTCCCGATTACCCATGAATTCCTGGGCCAAATGCTTGGCAGTCCGCGGTCCACGGTAACGCTGGCGGCCGGAATCCTGCAGAAGGCAGGCTTGGTGGTATATTCACGGGGAAAAATGAAGATATGCAACCGGCAAGGGCTGGAAAAGTTTGCGTGCGAATGTTACTGCGTCATCCGGAACGAGTATGAGCGGATGGCTGCTATGTTTGGTGCAGATGGTTTTCCGGCGCACTCACAAGCCGAAGGTGGAAAAGTTTTGGCAACACTGCCTCTGGAAATCAGCCAGCGCGTCCCCTCCAAAAGACGCTTTACGCAGAAGTAAGACGCCATGCAGGCAAAGCAAATGTTTGCCGCAGAAACGCCGTGTCTGGCTTAAGGGAACGCGAGCACTGCCGCGTTCCGACGCTGGAACTGTATTGAATCGTCGCCCCTGACCTGGCGCTTCCGCCTTTTTACGCCAAGCGGAAAGCCCCAATTGATTTTGTTGAAACGGTAAAGAACATTGTGAAGCAGAAAAATATTCGCTAGACCTTCCTGGAAAAAGGCCTGGGCCGCGCAAAAGAGAGCTGCCGCAGCCGCGCATACAACCACCAAAACAGGATACATAGCGACGACGATACAAAAGAGTCGTTACCACCTTGGGCCAGGCGGAGCGGAATCAGGCCCACCGGAATCAGTTGCCACGCGCTTATTGATCTGCGCATACAGGAAAGCAGAATCGAAAAAGGCGCAAATTTCGTCTTCAAAGTTCACGACGATGCCGTCCTCCAGGAGACTAACATTTACAATTTTCATGCCCCATAGGATGCTCGTCTTTTTTTCGTGAACGTTCGACGCGAAACCGATGGACTTCCGCCTGGCGCTCTGGGTCAATTTGGCGCAAGTTGGCGCAAGTTGGCGCTCCTGTGGGTCGCTAATCGGCAGCGATGCAGGATAAGGACTAAAAACATATCTCGACCGCGTTAGCTTGCCGCTCGCGTTTTCTGTTTGGTGATTTCTTTCACGTAGCTGAGGAAACGATGGGGGTCGCCTGAATCAAGGTTGTATTCCGCAGAATCAAGGGGCGATTCATTGGCCTTGCGCAGGGCCAAAACAGGAGTGGCGCACACCCGCCTCAATTCTTTGACAATCGCCTCTTTATCTTCTGGCGGGATGGAATGCCCAATGATCACGAGGTCAAAATCCCTCAGTTCGCAAGCCTGGATGGCGGCGGAGAAGCCGACGGCCGATTCAACTTCAAATCCTTCGTGCGAGAGCATCAAAGCGCGGGTTTGCAGCAATGATACATCGTACGAAATGGAGAGTACGCGCGGCATAAGGCCGTTACCTATCCTGACTGTCAAAAAAAGCGAACCCTGGTATATCCGGGTTTCGGTTTTCAGAGTTGATTTTTGTGGCGTGCAATCTAGCACAGGATAAAGCTTTCGCTGGAGATGAACGCGGATAATTGCCGATTCGGGAAAAAGACCGGAATGGGAAGAGTTGCCATATTGAAACCGCGGATACGCGGATAGACGCGGACCGGAAAAGCGCATGCCTTACAGTGGAGAAATGCGGATACTCTGAACCGGGAAGACGGGAATTGTTACTACAGAGTTGCGTAAGCACGGGCAAAGACCTAGGCAAACACCCACCATCGACAAACACCGGATCAGAAGAGACTGCCAGAATTGCCCACGATTACAAAAATCGCCGCGAGTTAAAGCAAAACTTCATCGCCGACGCCGGGCAAACCGTACCCACTGATAAACACGATGACACTGATTGAGAATCAGTAAACACCGGACGAAGCTGATTGAAAATCAGGCGATCGCGATCCAGGCACTTGGCACTGCAATGCTCGGGCGCACGAAAGTTCCAAATCGGGAAAGCGATGGCGAGCGAGGCCACTGTACCAAAAAAACTTTTTCAGGGTCTCTGGTGGTTTAGTAGTATTACGGCAGTCTTGCAAGGAAAGCCCGTATAGAGCGCCATTCTTAATTCGAATCAGTTCAAGCGGCCACCAAAGCGGAATTTTCAGGAGATCAAAAGAATGTTCGGGAACACGTCACTCCCGCGTGAATGTTTCTTTGCGCCAGTACGTTTCCACAGTGCAAACGAAATCAGTGGAAGCGCAGCGCACGGAGAACAGAGGAGCAATTGGGTTTTGAAACTCCGGCGAGGCATGATCGAAGCACCGGGCGTTAATTAGAACGGCAACGGCAATTAGAGCGGCAAATAAAGAACACCAATAAGAACGGCAATAAAAAGGCAATCAGAACGTGAATAGTGAGTAACGCAATTATCGCGGTCCAGGAACATGTTCCGCATTATTTATTTGGCTTCAACTATTTTCTAAATCGCAAAAGCAAAGAACGTTGGATTTTGAATGCAGGTTGAATGAGCTGACTTGAACAAGGAGCAAAGAATGTCCCGATTGTTGCGTGGTCCCGTATCGTTTCTGTGTCTTGTTTTGATTTTTCTAGCCCTGCCCGTAATGGCGCAGGTTTCACAGCCCAATGGCGACAGCAGCGTAGCCGCCACAGCCCAGGCAGCCGGGCAATCGGCCCAGCCACTGCCTGTTCTGTCTCTCCAGCCTTTGCGTCACGGCACTCCGTGGCGAGATCCGAACAGCGCAGCAGCAACAATCGGTTTTGCGGCCCCAGCCGGCGCGCACCTGAGCTACTTTGGCGGGCCGATCATTTCCAATGTCCAGGTGGTGCAGGTGTTGTACGGTAGCGGGTCTTACAACTCGCAAATTGCGGGAACAACCTCGCCGACCATGGGCAATTTCTTTGCCGATATTACCAGCACCGGACTCATCAGCCTGTTGCAGCAATACAATACGCCCACTTCAGGAGGCACAGGCCAAACATTTGGGAACGGCACGTTCGGCGGACTGTTCCAGATTGTTCCGTCTGCAGGCAATAACGGATCGACCATCTCGGATGCGCAGATCCAGTCTGAACTTCTGGCCCAGATCAATGGTGGACACCTGCCCGCGCCCGTTCTGGATGCCAAAGGCAACCCGAACACCCTTTATATGATCTACTTCCCGCCGGGAAAGACGATCACGCAAGGCGGATCTTCAAGTTGCGTGGGCGGCGGTTTCTGCGCTTACCACGGAACCACGTCAAGCACGCTGGGTGGCCACAACGTTCTTTACGGCGTATTGCCAGACATGCAGGCAGGCAGCGGCTGCTCCACCGGCTGCGGCACGTCGACAGTGTTTGGCAACTATACGTCGGTTACAAGCCACGAACTGACAGAAGCAATGACAGATGCCGATGTGGGGATCGCAACAACGTTCTCCGCGCCGCTGGGCTGGTATGACATGACCAACGGCGAAATTGGCGATATCTGCAACGGCCAGCAAGGTTCGTACGTCGCCAATGGCACCACGTACACAATCCAGCTGGAATTTTCCAACTCCGCGAATAATTGCGTTAACTTCCCGGTTGTGTCGGGTCCAAACTACACGCTGTCAGCTTCGCCCAGCAGCTTGACCGTAACGCAGGGAAGCAGCGGCAGCTCTACGATTACAGTTACTCCGTCGGGCGGCTTTACGGGAAGCGTATCGCTCTCAACGTCCGCCCTGCCAAGCGGCGTGACTGCCAGCTTTGGCACAAATCCAACAACCGGGACGAGCGTTGTGACTTTCACCGCCAGCTCAACCGCAACCACCGGAACGTCATCGGTAACGATCACCGGAACGTCTGGTACATTGAGCCATACGACGTCAATTTCTCTGACGGTGAATGGCGTTGCTACGCCAAACTTCTCGCTGTCTGCCTCACCCAGCAGCTTGACAGTGAAGCAGGGAACCAGTGGCGGCAGCACGATCACGGTTACACCGTCCGGAGGCTTTACCGGTAGTGTGACGCTCTCTAATTCCGCTCTGCCTTCAGGCGTGACGGCTTCGTTCGGCACCAATCCAACCACATCCACCAGCGTTTTAACTTTCACCGCCAGCTCAACCGCGACCGTTGGCACGTCAACGATTACAGTAACCGGAGTTTCGGGGAGTTTGTCTCATACCACCACCATCAGCTTAACGATCAGCTCTTCCGCTACTTCGCAGAACTTGATCGTCAACGGCGGCTTTGAAACCGGCACAGCTACACCCTGGACGCTCACGGCCGGCGTGCTGAACAATTCCACCGCGGAGCCCGCGCACACCGGATCATGGGATGCATGGCTTGATGGCTACGGCACTACGCACACTGACTCCGCTACTCAAACCGTGACCATTCCATCCACGGCAACCAGCGCGAACCTGGTTTTCTGGCTGCACATTGACACCGCGGAAACCACCACCACTACCGCGTTCGATGTGTTGACAGTCCAGGTCCTCAACAGTTCCAACACCGTAATTGGCACGTTGGGCTCTTTCTCCAACCTGAACAAGGCTGCCGGATATCAGCAGCACACGTTCAGCGTCCTCAGCTTCAAGGGTCAGACCGTTAAGATCCGTTTCACTGGAACTGAAGACACCAGCCTGCAAACCTCATTCGTTCTTGACGACATAGCCTTGAACGTTCAATAAAAGACCGTTCAGTAAAAGACAGTTCAGTAAGCGACCGTTTAATAACGTTTGAGTATCGTGGAAAATTTTCCGGGGCCGCCATTGGCCCCGGATTTTTGCGCCCGATGCGTTTCGTCCAACCATAAACAGCCGATTCGATTACCGCATCACAGGATTCCCAATCTTTTTCCTTGACAATCACATACTGTATTCCATACAGTATTCCATACAGTATGTGATACACACTGTATGAAGAACAGTACCAAGCTTGACGTTGATCTGTTTGAAAACCTGAAGCTGGAGTTGCGCCGAGGCTGCCTGATCGTCGCCGTGCTGGGTCAACTCAGGCAGGAACACTATGGCTATACATTGCGCAAAGCCCTTGACGACCTCGGTTTGGCCATCGATGAGGGCACGCTGTACCCGCTGCTGCGCCGACTGGAAACGCAGGGGCTGCTTGTGAGCGAGTGGCGCGAAGAGAACAAGCGCAACAAGCGTTTTTACCGGCTGTCACGGCAGGGCGAGCTGATCTTGCAGCAGCTCATGCAGGAGTGGCAAACCATCAACGCTTCGCTCGAGCGAATTTTGCAGGAGGCATAACGCTATGGAACTTCTTGATCGCTATTTACAAGCCGTTAGATTCTGGCTGCCTCGCTCGCAGCAGGATGACATCATCGCCGAACTGGGTGACGATCTCCACTCGCAGACTGAAGAGCGGGAAGCGTCGCTGGGGCGCACGCTGAATGAAGATGAATTGGTCGCGCTTCTTCAGCAGGCAGGACATCCCATGCGCGTGGCCGGGAAATATCTGCCGCAACAATCTCTCATAGGACCCACGCTGTTCCCGCTTTACAAGTTCGTGTTGAAAACCGTCACCTTCGGCTATCTGGCGCCATGGATTCTCGTCTGGGCCGGGATGATGGTCTTCGTACCGTCCTATCGCGCGGCGCACTCCGGTGCGGCTTTGCTGGGGACGTGGGCACATTTCTGTAGCCTCGCCTTCATGCTTTTCGGCGTCATCACCATTGTGTTTGCCGTGCTGGAAAAATTTCAGTTGCGCATCCCCTGGCTGAACACCTGGGACCCGCGAAAACTGCCGCGCGTGGGCTTTCGGGCGGGATGGGCCTGCTGTGCGGGTTTGTTACGGGAGCGCTTCGGCATTGTGAAATCCTATTCCCTCGTATTCCCATTCATTTGTTCCATATAGGGAACACCATTTCTGCTAAATGTGCAAGTGAGAAATGGATACGGCAAAAACCGTTCAACGCAAGATTCGGGAATCGCAGGGGGAGCAGACACACCGCGCCTTCGCCAAGAAGCTCGGAATTTCCATCGGTTCACTGGCCCGTCTCAAGAACACGCCACAGAACGCAACCCTGCGCACAATCGAAAAGATCAGTCGCGCGCTCCGCGTTACCCCTTCGCAGTTCCTGGATAATGCGGACACCTCTCATCGCAAGGGCCGTTAAGCCTTTTGCCGTCTTGCGTCCAATGGCAGAAGCCTTTCTCGATCCAAGGGTGTGCGTAGGGTGAAATGGACGTAGCCAAAACTGTGCACAGGAAGCTGCGCGAGGCGCAGGGCGAATTGACTCAGCGCGCCTTTGCCAGAAAATTGGGCATTTCCATTGGCCTGGTCGCCCGCTTGACCACCGCTCCTGAAAATATAACTCTATCCACGCTTGCGAAAATCAGCCGTGCCTTGCACGTTACGCCATCGCAGCTCCTGGATGACGCGGACACCCACCATCGCAAAGGTTGATAAAGCTTTCTATCCGCGGTTTAGTGATTCATTGAGTTCCTCCACAATGTGAGTTGCCGTAGCATTACCGGCTCGCGGATGAAGCGTGGCCCTGGAATCGGCGCGCCGTACAATAGCGGAAATGCTCATCGCTGCCGGAGTCCTCAGTTGTTTCATCTGGGCCTATCTCGTGCTCGCGCGCGGCGGTTTTTGGCGCATACATCCCGTCGCACCACCGGAGCAAAGTTTAGGGAATTCAAATCCTGTCCGGATCGCCGTGATCATTCCCGCCAGAAATGAAGCCGATGTTGTCGGGCGGGCTATTCAATCGCTGCTGCAACAGAGCGGGCCCAACACACTTCACATTTTCCTGGTTGATGACGGCAGCACGGACGGCACAGCCCAGGCAGCGCGCGCGGCGTCCATGTCCGCAGGGCAAGCCCAAAATCTCACGATCCTTCTCGGGAGCCCACTTCCGCCCGGCTGGTCTGGCAAGCTGTGGGCCATGCAGCAGGGAATTGAGCAGGCTGGCAAAACTGCGCCAGA
>JBARNL010000718.1:0-10278 GCA_049802955.1 Candidatus Angelobacter sp. | reverse complement strand
GTCCAGAGTTTCTGCCAAAAAATCTGCGGGCGAGCAGGTTGCGGAGCAGGAGACCGATTACCAGCGCACGCATCAGGACACATCCATCAGTGGTACGCCCCAGGCGGGTGGCTCGCGCGCTGAATCCAAACTGGCCGGACGCATGCCTAACCAATCTAAAAGCCAGCAGACCATCGTCAATGATCTCGTCAACGTTGAAGGCGAGGAAGAGCCAGACGCACAGAACGCGGGTGGCGGCCAGTCGCGTGTACGGGCAAACCAGCAAACCAATGATCCCCGAGGGAGGGATGGTTCGTCAGTGCGCGGAAGAGAGTCTGGGCAGGTGCGCGGCGAAGATGCTGGCGGGTCCGAGAAGGAACAAGGAATCAGCAACCGCAGCTCGCGGCAGGAAGTCCAGAGACAGCAAAAAGTAGCTCCTGGCCGGGCGAAAAGTAAATCTTTGCGGCATCCGAATCAGAGGCGCGCAAGTTAACCTCTTGCGAAACGCATGCTGATGAAATATCCACACGAACGAATCGAGTGCGATAAAGAATTAATGAATCTTCCAAAGAAGAGCAGGAGCTGCAGATGACGGGCCATGCGCGTTCTGACGAACAAGATTGGCAGTCGGTCGGCATCAGCAGCAACGCACTTGGATGGTTGCTGGCTGGGATTGCCGTTGGGGCTGCTGCCGCCTTGCTGCTGGCTCCCTCCACGGGGCGCGAACTGCGCCACGCTATTGCTGGCGGGTTCCTCCGCATGTTTGGCAGCATCGGCAACACAATCAGCCAGCAGACGCGGGACCTGCGTGCGCGCGGTTCCAACCTGCTCAGCTTTAGCCGCCAAGCCATTCATAAATCACGGCAAAGCTGAACATGCGGCAGGCCAAACCAACTTTCACGTCTTTTCTGGCGTCCAATCTGGAGGTTTAATTTTTATGCTCGCGATTTTCTTTATCCTTCTTTTGATGTGGGCGCTCGGAATGATCAGCAGCTACACTTTCGGTGGCGCAATCCATCTGCTGCTGGTCTTTGCTTTAATCGCGCTGGTGATCCGCATCGCTCAAGGCCGCAGCGTAGCTTGATGGAAGTTAGTTGGAATTACTGCCATCCAGCTTGAGCAGAACCGTGTACTTTCCACTTTCTTCAACGATCAGGCTCTCTCCTCGATTCGCAATCGTCTTGAGAAAATCCGGATCATTGATTTCATCTTCCAGGCTGGAATTTTCCACCGCCAGTACGCGGTAACTTCCCGGTGCCACTCCGGGAAACATAAAGTTGCCTTTGGAATCTGCGCTAGTCCGGCGGAACAAATCGGGCGGGCCCGGGTCAGGCATCTCCGGAATCAGCAGGATTGATCCTCGTGTCGGTTCATTCTTTGAGTTGGTGAGTGCGCCTTCAATATGCCCGCCGGCCGTGCTCAGGATCAATTCCAGCTCGCCGCGCAGGCCATTTACCACCACATTGTCTGGCGGCATTTCATGCTGGGAAATTGTCACCGACTTCAGGTAATAGTCTAGAGGCAGGTTGCGGACCATTGCACGGTATCTGCGGTTCGGCCGTAGCTGGGCCTGAAAAACCAGATCGGGTGGAACCGTTGAAGTCCGCACGCGCGGCATCAGCCCTTCACCCACAAACTCAATCGATGCTTTCCTTGGCTTCTCCGTGGGGCCCGCAAACCTCACGTGGCCCGTTGCCACAAAGTCAGGCAAGGCCGTAATTTGCACGTTCTGTGCTCCTCTGTCTCCTATCTCGATTGTCTCCTCGCCGTGGAAAACTCGTTGATTTTCTGTGAAGGTGGCGCGCAGTGTGTAAGTGCCGGGCGCGATTCCGCGAACCTCAAATGATCCTCCCAGGACAAGCAGCGCTGGAATGCCGCCTCCATCTACGTAGTTTGTCCAGTAAGCGGCCACGGTCGCGCTGCTTGCCGCCTGCCCCGTCATTCCGTTGATTACCTTGCCCCGGATGGATACCACGGGCGCGCTGACCAGCAGAAAGTCTGTGGCCATCTCATCTCCTGGATTCAGCTTCAGGCTTTGCGCCTGCCGAAAGTCGGCCGTATCCGGATAGAACAGGGGGCGCATACGTATACGGAGGATCGGGAACCCCGGGCATGTCAACTCTCAAGGGGCGGCCCTTCTCATCTATCATTTTCGATAACGCGTTTACATTCTCAATGATCGAAGTTAGCGTCGCCAGCGGTTTAGACTTGTCCTCCACCACCAGGTAATACTTTCCCGGATGAAGGCCGGCGATGCGGTACTCGCCCCGGTCGTCGGTCATCGCTTTTCCTGCAACCCGCAGATACTGCTGGCCCAGCCGCGTCTGCACTGCCAGTACCCGGACCTCCGCATCTTGCACCGGATCGTTGTATTCATCGCGAATTTTGCCGCTTAGCAGCGCCGAGGGTATAAGGCGCACCGGGATATCTTTGACATGTTCACCGGCAGCGATCTCAAAAATAGGTTGGTATTCCCGCTTGCGGTCGTCAGAGAAAAATCCTGCGCGATCGGCCATCAGCCGGTAGATGCCAGGTTCAACGTTTTGAAAAATGAAGTGGCCTCTGCCATCGGCCCGCTGTGATTTGCTGCCGGTGCCCTTTAAGTGCAAAAGCGTAACCGTGGCGCGAGGAATTGTCCGGCTGTTCTGGATGTTGATGACGCTGCCTTCAATAATGGCGGGCGGAGGGTCTTCAGTTACACTCTGGGCTGCAGGAGCATTCTGGGCAGCGAGCTGGGCTGCCAGCGCCAATGCGAAGAGAATCGTTCTGTGAGCGCGTGCCATGCTTGCTCGCCACTTCCTGCCCAATCATTACGTAGCCAACGGTCCCCGGTTGCAAAAATCTTTTAATTTCTGCTGTATTGGTTCTTCTTCTTTTCCTTATACCGCTCCAGTGCCAGTTGAATCAGCCTGTCAATCAGCTTCGGATATTCCAGTCCTGAAGCCGCCCACATTTTGGGATACATACTGATTGAAGTAAAGCCCGGCATGGTATTAATCTCATTTAAAAAGAGCTTGCCGTTTTTTGGGTCCATCAGGAAGTCAACCCGCGCCAGTCCAGAGCAATCCACTGCCTGGAACGCTCTTATGGCCATTCCTTGCACTTCTTTCATCTGCTTCTTGCTGATTTTTGCCGGGATCACCGGCTGCGATCCCTCGTCGATGTACTTGGCGTTGTAGTCGTAAAATTCCGCTGCCGGCACAATCTCGCCGACGGTCGAGGCCTGCGGCTCATCATTGCCCAGCACCGCGCATTCCAGTTCACGCGCCTTGTGCTTCTTGCCACCCACGCCCTGCTCGATCACAATCTTGCGGTCGTATTTAGCCGCCTCTTCAATTGCCGGCCCCAGCTTCTTGCGATCATGCGCCTTAGAGATTCCTACTGACGACCCTAAATTCGCAGGCTTCACAAATACCGGATACTTGAGCTTGCTTTCCACTAGTTTTATGGCTTTCTTGGGCTCGCTTTCCCATCGGCTGCGCAGGATGGTAACGTGCTTCACGATCTCCAGCCCGGCAAAGGCGAAGAGCTGCTTCATAATGTCCTTATCCATGCCCGCGGCAGAGCCAAGCACGCCCGCGCCGACATAGGGAATGTCCGCAAGCTCAAGCAGCCCCTGAATCGTGCCGTCTTCACCGAACGTGCCGTGCAGTACGGGGAAAATCACATCCACGTCGATGCCTTTTTGTGTGGCGACCGCCGCACTTTCAAAGGGGACCAGTCCGTGGGCCTGCGGTACCGGCGGCACAATCACCGCTTCACCCTTTGCCAGCACCACAGCGCCGGGCGTGGCTTCAGGATCGCCCGCACGTAGATGGCGGCCGCTTACTGGCTGGTTTTTCTCTCCCCGCAGCAATTGCTCGGCGTGGCTGTCCGTGAGCCAGCGCCCTTCCTTGGTGATGCCGATGGGCACCACTTCATATTTTGCTTTGTCGATGGCGTTAAGGACCGACGCCGCTGAAAGCAGAGAAACTTCATGCTCGCCGCTGCGTCCACCGAAAAGTATTCCCACCCTGAGTTTCTTCATCACGAATACTGTAAAGCAGCACTTGAGCGGTCAGCAATCAGGCATTCTCCGCAGTCTCTCAGGGCGCGAGGAATGGCTGCCATCTTTTTGGACACGAACATTTTTGGTGGAAATGAATTCGGACTGGCAGGTTCGATATTTTCAGAGCAGCGAAGAACGCAAATAAATCTGGCCGAATTCGTATCTATTCGCGAAATTCGCAGCCAAGCTTTTCTGGTGCTGGATGCTGATTTCCGGCTATCGCACGGGAGAGTTACGTTCCTTCTTTCTTGTCTTCGCAACTCTTGCTGGCAGTGCGCACAAAATCCGCCAACTTGCCTTGCTTCTGCTTTTCCAGCAATGCGTCCAGTGATTTGGATTTAGCGTCCGGGTCACTCTTCACAATCGCGCTGTAAGATTTGAGCGCGCTCTCTACTCCGGCCAAAAACTGGGCATCGGTGTCGCCGGCTTTGTCCGGGTGTTCAATGATGTAAGCTGCGCTGCCGAAAGTCGCCTGGTAAGAAAGTTGCGGGGTATATTTGTTCTGCTCCGTAACAAAGTCCATGCCAAACAGAATTGGCGCGCAGATATTTACGTTGATGTCGGGAATGTCTTCGAGCCATTTCTTGGCCCACGTTTTTTCCGGGTAAAGAGATTTATCCAGCGGGTTCTGTTCCAGCTTGCGGGTGAGCGCCAGGAACCGTTGGCGTTCCGCCGGCGTGGAAGGAGCATGCTTGGGTTCGTCTTTGGGTGCGTCCTGTGCGAAGGACAAAACAGCTAGAAACAGGATGAGCGAAATCAGGCCCGCTTTACGCATATTCCTCCAATAAAAGCCGTATTTAGTACTTAGTATTTAGCCGCTTGAATCGCAAGCCACTCGCGGAAAGTCTGAATTTTTCAAAGCCAAGTACTAAGTACCAAATACTAAACTACCGCTTCTCACAGAATCTTCTTCCCGAACGCCGAAAGCGCCAGCTCCACAGCCAAATCGGCTGTCCGGTTATGCTCATCAATCACCGGGTTGACTTCAACGATTTCAAAGCTGGTCATGCGGCCGTGGTCGGAAATGATCTCCATCGCGAGGTGGGCTTCGCGATAACTGGCTCCGCCGCGCACCGGTGTTCCCACGCCGGGAGCATCTTCCGGATCAATCCAATCCATGTCGAGCGAGACGTGATAGCCGGCAGTGTTGCGTCCGGCGATGCGCAACGCTTCTTCAATCACCGTGCGCATCCCGCGCTCGTCGATGTCGCGCATGGTGTAGACCTCAATGCCGGTCTCCTTAATGTTTTCTTTTTCGCGCGCATCCACATCGCGCACGCCCACCAGCACGCAGTTTTCCGGATGCACCTTGGGAAAGAAACCATAGATATCCGCTAGCTCCGCAGGCCCCAGCCCCATGATGGCTGCCAAAGGCATGCCGTGTACGTTGCCGCTGGGAGAAGTATCCGGCGTGTTGATATCGGCATGAGCATCGATCCAGATCAAGCCTACCCTCTGTTCCTGCGCGCGGCGTTGCTGGCGGAAAAATTCGGCCACTCCGGCCACCGTGCCAGCGGCAACAGAATGATCGCCGCCCAAAACCAGAGGGAATTTCCCTGCTTCCAGTGTTTTTAATACCTGCTCCGCATGCTTGGTGCAAGTGGCGGTTATTTCCTTCAGGTATTTGGCGTGCGGATCGCCCGACTTCTTTTGTTCCGCAATCGCCACCGGGATATTGCCACCGTCTTCCACAATGTGGCCCAGTAGTTCCAGCCGCGCTTCAAGTCCCGCGACTCGAACGGCGGAAGGTCCCATATCCACGCCCCGGCGCGAGGCCCCAAGATCAAGCGGCACGCCCAGAATCCTGATCTTTTTGGGAACAATGTTGTCCGCGACTACCGGCGGATTGGCCGGTTCTGTCTTGAGGGCTACTGGCGCCGTTGTTGTAGTTTCCGGAGTCATAAGGTTTTCCAAAAATCAGCCACGAATCAACGCGAAGTTACGCGAATCTGGTTAAGCATATCTCCATCTCGGTTCTCGCTTTTAATACCGATTACCCAATCCTTCTTAATTCGTGTTTCTTCGCGAAATTCGCGGCTACGCTTTTTTGATCTGCGCCCGACAGCGGAAATCTGCGGCCATGTCCTTCTGCCGAGCGTTAAATTCCGATTGCTGACTGCTCCTTCTACGGATAAATGCGGGTCAATGTTCGGGCAAAAGGAATTGTTTCTCGCACATGCTCCAGGCCGCACACCCACGCCACAGCGCGCTCAATGCCCATGCCGAACCCAGAGTGCGGCACGCCGCCAAACTTGCGCAGGTCCAGATACCATTTGAACGCCTCTTCCGGCAGGCTGTGTTCTCGTATGCGCTTCAGCAACAGTTCGTAGTCCCCAATGCGCTGTGACCCGCCGATGATCTCGCCATAACCTTCCGGCGCCAGCACGTCCACGCACAGCGCCAGCTCCGGACGCTGCGGATCAGGCTCCATATAAAACGCCTTCACCTTGGCCGGATAGCGATGCACCATTACCGGCTTATCAAATTGTGACGAGATATAAGTTTCGTCGGGCGAGCCGAAATCGCCGCCATACTCAAACTTCGCTTCCATCTGCCCCTTGGCGTGCCCTTCCTGCAACATTTTCACCGCTTCGTCATAAGTGATGCGCGGGAAAGGCGGCTTGATGTTGGCCAGCTTGGTTACATCGCGCCCAATCGTTTCCAGATCGGCTTTGCGGTTGGTTAACGCGCTTTGCACCAGGTGGCTGATGAACTCCTCTGCCAGTTGCATGATGTCGTCGAGTTCGGCGTACGCAACTTCCGGCTCGACCATCCAAAATTCAGTGAGGTGGCGCCGCGTTTTGGATTTTTCCGCGCGGAACGTCGGGCCAAACGAATAAACCTTACCCAGCGCCATGGCCATGGCTTCAATATACAGCTGGCCTGACTGTGTGAGAAACGCCTGATCGTCAAAGTAATCAACCTCAAACAGCGTTGAGGTTCCCTCGCAAGCCGCTGGCGTAAGAATCGGCGGATCAGTCAGAGTGAAGCCGCGTTCATCAAAAAAATTTCTAGCGGCACGTATAATCTCCGCCCGCACCCGTAAGATAGCCGTCTGCCTTGGCGTACGCACCCAGAGATGGCGGTTCTCCATGAGGAAATCAATCCCATGCTCTTTGCGGGCGATAGGAAACGGATCGTCTTCCGGCACGCGCTGCAGAACTTTCACGTCGATCACATCCATTTCATAGCCGCCGGGAGCGCGCCTGTCCGCGCGTATTTTTCCCGTCACGATTACGCTGGACTCGTCGGTAAGGCCCTTGAGCGCGTCAAATACTTCCGGCGTTACCTGGTTCTTGGGAACAACTCCCTGGATGACTCCTGTGCCGTCGCGAAAAATGGGAAAGATCAGCTTGCCGCTCTCGCGCTTGTTGTACAGCCAGCCCCGAATGGTAACAGCCTGGCCGTCATGCCGGCCAACTTCTGCGATCGTGGTTATGGGTGCTTGTGTCGTGGTTTCCATAGAAAATCAATCAATTCAAGAGTCGTCTCGGGCGGTCGAAATCCAAAATCTTTGAAACACAGAGGAAAGGAGGTACCGGAGGAACCAAGCTTGGCTTGCAATCACTCCGGCCAAATATTTTCCCCGTCTTGGCGGTGATTCCTTGCCTTTCCGATCTCCCGCATTTCTCCGTGTCTCTGTGTCTCCGTGGTGAGATTTTGGTGTTGCGATCACCCGATTCCTTCCGCCACGCCCGCGCTCTCCAGCTTTCCATAGCATTCAGCCATTTTTCCCGGGACATCCATGTCTTCCGCGCCTTCAATTTCCAGCAACATGGCTGGCGCTCCGGGAGCGGTGCGCAATGATTGCATTGTCTGTTCCCACTCAATTGTTCCTTCGCCCGGCCAGAGATGCGAATCTTTATCGCGCTTATTATCGTGAAGGTGCGTGGAACGTATACGGTCTTCCAGCGCGCTGAACGCCTGGTGTACGGAGCTCATTAGGTGCGCGTGGCCCACATCAAAGCAGACGCCCAGATCTTCATAACGCAGCAGCCGTATTAATTCTTTCAGCTTTTCCGGAGTCGAAAGATCGTTGGGAATATTTTCCAGCAGCAGGCTTACGCCCAGCGGACGAGCAAAAGCGCGAAGGTGCTCGATGCCGCTCAGCGCGTTCTCAAATTTGCGCGGATCGTCATATTCATTGGCCTTGCCAATGTGCTGGATCAGATAGCGGAAAGGCACGTACTCCGCTACCTCAATCGCGCGCTTGATCTCGTCCATGGCCTCAATGCGGTTGCGCTTGTCCGGATCGACAATATTCACCGGCTGTCCGCCGGAATGA
This sequence comes from Candidatus Angelobacter sp., assembly GCA_049802955.1. Classification (GTDB taxonomy): domain Bacteria; phylum Acidobacteriota; class Terriglobia; order Terriglobales; family Acidobacteriaceae; genus Angelobacter. Next base: position 1,966 of record JBARNL010000718.1, on the reverse strand, counting down.
AAATTATTGTCCATGTAAATGGGCGCGTGGACGGAATGAAATTCAATCTTCTCTGATTTGAACCAGTTTCCCACTTCTTTCACGTGGTCTTTATCGTGATAGTTGAAGTGGCCGCGCGCAGCAAAAATTTCCAGAGCCTGCGCGCCGCCGCGCACCATGGTGTCCAGCAGGCCGGGATGCAGCCGCCGCTTGATATACACGTGACTCGACATTGCGCGCAGCATCAGTAGCCCACCGCCTTTCCCCCATTGCGCCCGTCGGGAGCGCCCAGCAGTTCGCCCGTTTTGGGATCCACGGCGATGCATTCGCCGTCACTCCAATAACCTTCCGTTTTTATCTTATGCCCGCGCACCTGCAATAGCTTGATCGTGTCGGGTGAGATCCCGGTCTTCTCTATATAAATTTCATCCGGTTCCCACTGGTGATGAAAGCGTGGCGCATTGACTGCCTGCTGAATATCCAGCCCATAGTCGATCACGCCCATCAGGATATTTGCCACCGTGCTGATGATCCGCGGCCCACCTGGAGAGCCCAGCACCATAAACAGCTTGCCATCTTTCAGTACGATCGTCGGGGCCATCGCACTGAGTGGACGCTTTCCCGGCGCAATGGCATTAGCTTCGCCCTGAATCAATCCATAGCCGTTCGGCACACCGGGTTTGGAAGTGAAGTCATCCATTTCGTCATTAAGAACAAAGCCAAGTTTGCCAGCAGTTACGGCCGCGCCAAAGCTATCATTGAGAGTTGTGGTCACTGCAACTGCGTTTCCTTGCGCATCCACGACGGAATAGTGCGTCGTGTTATTCGATTCGCGACCGGTGAAGGGCGGATGCAGCGCGGCCGGGCGATCAAGTTCGCCAAAACCAGAAGGCCGGTGCACGTCTTGGCTGTCTGTCGCGCGCATGGTGTCCAGCGACTGACGCCACGCGTCTGCATATTTCTTATCGATCAATTGAGCGACGGGAATCTGGCTGAAATCGGAATCGCCCAGCAATTCAGCGCGGTCAAAAAACGCCCGGCGAAAAGCTTCAACCGTCACGTGGATTGAATCGGCAGACCGATTGCCCATCTTTCCCAAATTGTAGCCCTCAAGGATGTTCAGCGCCTCCATAAGCGTGATGCCGCCGGAACTGGGTGGTGGCGCACTGATGACTTCATAGCCGCGATAGGTTCCCTTGATGGGCCGACGTTCCTTGACCTCGTACTCAGCTAAATCTTCTACGGTAATGAGTCCGCCGCCGCGCCTGATTTCGTCAGCAAGTTCGCGGGCCATTGCGCCCTTATAAAACTCATTGGCTTTAGGATTAGCGGCAATCCGTTCCAGCGTTCGGGCCAGTTCTGGCTGGCGGAAGATTTCACCCGGCTCATAAAACTTGCCGTTGCGCTGAAATATCCGACGGGCATCGCCCAGGAATACGCGTTCTTCTTCCAGGTGGGTCGTGGAATTCTCTTCATAGCGCATGGAATGCGCTTCCTGATAAGTCAATCGGACGCCTTCACGCGCCAACTTGATGGCGGGGTCCATCACCGCCCGGAGTGACAGTTTGCCCCAATGTTGTTCGGCGTAAACCAGTCCGGCCACCGATCCCGGCACGCCAATCGCTTTGTATCCGATGAGGCTGGCGTTGGGAATCACGTTCCCCTGAGCATCCAGATACATGTCGGGCGTCGCGGCTTTGGGAGCTTTCTCGCGGAAGTCGAGGAAGTGCAATTCGCCGTTAGCTTTGCGCAGCAGCATGAATCCGCCGCCGCCAATATTTCCTGCCGCAGGATGGACGACAGCCAGCGCAAAACCAGTGGCCACGGCTGCATCTACGGCATTGCCGCCCTGGCGCAGGATGTCCGCGCCAACCTGCGAAGCCTCCGGATGAATGCTGACCACCATGGCCTTGCGGGCATGCACCGGCCGCAGCCCTTGGGCGTGGCTCAGCTCAGCCGCCGCCATGCAGCAGACAATTAGCTTAAC
>JBARNL010000717.1:0-3687 GCA_049802955.1 Candidatus Angelobacter sp. | reverse complement strand
GAAATGCCCCTCAGCGAATTCGAGGCTCCATGGCGGTGCGGAGCAAAGCGACAAAAAACCGCCAATCGACTCGCCTGCAAGGCCGGCTTGCGCGCCGAGCCGCGTGCATCAGGCGCAGAAATGCCCTTAGCGAATTCGAGGCTCCTTGGCGGTGTGGAGCGCAGCGACAAATGATTGCCAATCGATTCGCCTGCGAGGCTGGCTTGCGCGCCGAGCAGCGTGCATCAGGCGCAGAAATGGCATCAGCAGATTCGAGGCTCCATGGCGGTGTGGAGCGAAGCGACAAAGATTGCCAATCGATTCGCCTGCGAGGCCGGCTTGCGTCGAGCAGCGTGCATCAGGCGCAGAAAGGCATCATCCAACACAGCAATGTCTGGCGGTGTGGAGCGAAGCGACAAAAATAAAAGACCCGGTAGTGGGGTCGACCGGGTCCTTCGAATCAGTTTAGGGCGGTTCGATCAGGCAGTTTGCGCTGTAGTTTGCTTGGTCACGCTCTCTGCTTGAGGGCCTTTCTGTCCCTGAACAATTTCGAATTCAACGTCATCGCCCTCCTGGAGGCTCTTGTATCCCTCCGACTGGATGGCACTGTAGTGGACGAACACATCAGGGCCGTCATCCCGGCCGATAAAGCCGAAGCCCTTTGCGTTATTGAACCATTTCACTTTACCTTTAATTCGAGACACGTTCCTTACTCCGGGCTGTCCCTGGGGACACGGTACACTGTGGTCCCTAGGACCAGTTTCTTCTCTTGGGTTTGCCACTCTTTTTGGGGAACGGCGTAAAACACCGGCTTAACCTTCTCCCAGTTCTCCACGCCTTATACCCATAACTTTGGCTTTGTGCTTATTCTGCCTTCATTAAACAGGTGATGTCAACTTAATCTATGTACTCACAAACCAATGGGTTAGCGCAAACAAGACATCCTGTGCCTGCACGTTAAATGTGTAACTTCTTATAAAGTGAAATCGAAAAAAGGAGCTGTTTATTTAATTCTTTCTTAATTTTTTTTCCAGCCAAAAAAGCGATGCAATGGTCTTTGCGTCGATGATTTTGCCTGAATTCGCCATGCCAACCGCTTGCCGCAACGGGAAAAAACGCACCGCGATCCGCTCGTCTTCTTCCGGCTGCGCCACGCCCTTTATGAGCCCGCTGGCCAGATAAACCGTCATGCTCTCATCCAGAAAGCCTGGGCTCACGTAAAAAAAGAGCGCCTTCTGCCATCGCGAAGCTGTATAACCGGTTTCTTCGATCAGCTCACGCTTGGCGGCGGCAAGATGGTTCTCGCCCGGATCAACGCGTCCCGCGGGCAGCTCCCACAAGCGCTTGCCGGCGGCATATCGATATTGGCGCTCCAGCAGAACGCGGGGCGTGCGCCCGGAATCGTCCAGCGGCAGCACGACTATTGATCCGGAATGCCGGATCACGTCTCGTCGCGCCCGAACGTTGCCCGGCTCTTCCACTTCATCGGTCATCACGCTAAAGACTGGCCCGCGAAAAGCGGTTTTGGAAGAAATCACGCGGACCAGTGGGCTGGATTTCTTGCGAGGAGTTGGCATCACCTCCAATATAAGGTCTTTCTCCACTAAAAAACAAAGTCTTGAAACACAGAGGAAAGGAGGGAGCAGAGGAATAGGAAAATTAAAAACTTCGAGGACTACGGACCAGTCAACTTGAGCAGATCGATCTTCCCTTACGTTATGATTTTATTCTTCCTCCGCTTCCTCTGTTCCTCTGTGTTTCAAAGGTGTTCTGCCATGTTCTGCCATGGCTTCTGATATTCTCGCGTTGAATGGCACAAAGGCATTTGGGCAAACCGACCATCACGCTGATCGGCGCGGGCAATCTGGCCCAGGCGCTGGGACCTGCGCTCAAGGCTGCCGGATACAAGATTGATTTCGTCGCCGCGCGTGAGACCGCATCGTCGCGGAGGCGCGCGGCAATGCTAGCTGGAACGCTGGAAGCGCGCACGCAGTCTCTAAGTGACGCAGGGCCGACCTCAGACATTTTGTGGATCTGCCATACGGACGACGCTCTGGCTGAAACCGCAAAGCTACTCGCGCGCAAACCGGGATGGTCAGGCAAGACAGTTTTTCATTCCAGCGGCGCGCTCAGTAGTGATGTCCTCTCTCCACTAAAGCGCAAAGGCGCGAACACGGCTTCTCTTCATCCCATGATGACGTTTGTTCCCGGCGCGACGCCCAGGATGGAAGAAGTGCCTTTTGCGGTAGAGGGTGACAGCCGAGCGGTCTCAGTAGCCCGCCGGATTATCCGTGATCTGGGCGCGGAAAGTTTTGCCATCAAAAAGACGGCCAAGCCGCTGTACCACGCGCTGGGATCGTTTTCTTCACCCTTGATCGTGGCCGCGCTGGTCACGGCAGAGCGCGTCGGCCGAGGCGCGGGTCTCACCGCCAGCCAGACTCGTCGCGTAATGGGGCCCATCCTGCGGCAGACTTTCAAGAACTATGAAGAGCGTGGCGCGGCCGCGGCCTTCAGCGGACCCATTAAGCGTGGCGACCTCAATACTGTGCTTCGCCACTTAAAAGAACTCAAGCGAGTGTCCGGCGCCAGCGAGGTGTATCGCGCGCTGGTGAAGTCGGCATTGATGGATTTGCCTTCAGCGAAGAGGAAAGAGTTGATGAGGCTTCTGCAAAAACCTTGAAACACAGAGGAACAGAGGAAGCAGAGGAAGGAATAAGAACTTGGTTTAGAAGCTTCGAACCTGACATTGCTTTCCCCAAAATTGACGACTGAAACTTCCTGCCGCTCTTTTCCTCTGTTTCCTCCTTTCCTCTGTGTTTCAAAGATGTTGGTTTATCTCTCCGTAAAGAGATGTCCCATCTTTTCTTTCTTGGTATTCAGATAGCGCTCTGACGCGGCGTGCGCCTCCACCTCACACGGCACGCGCTCTACTACTTCAATTCCGGCGGCCTCCAGCGCGGCAACTTTCTGGGGATTGTTGGAGAGCAGCCTAACCTGCTTCAGTCCGAGCGATTTCAGCACTTCCGCTGGTAACTGAAATTCGCGATGGTCGGCCTTGAATCCCAGATCTTCATTGGCTTGCACCGTGTCCCGGCCCTGGTCCTGTAACTCATAAGCCTGGAGTTTCGGCATCAGGCCAATGCCGCGGCCTTCCTGTTGCTCATACAGTAAAACGCCGGCGCCAGCCTGCGCGATCATTGAAAGCGCCATTTCAAGCTGCTGGCGGCAATCGCAACGAAGTGAGCCAAAGACGTCGCCGGTAAGGCACTGCGAATGGATGCGCACCAGCGGCGGAGCCGAGTGGATGTCGCCCATTACCAGCGCAACCGCTTCTTCTTTGCGCTGATCGTTCGCTATGGAACTGGCTGGCGCTGAACCGCCGAACTGGCCTTCAAACCCCAGAATGCGGAAGTGCCCCCAACGCGTAGGAAAATCGGCTTCGGCCATTTTGCGAAGAGTGAAATCAGAGCTCACGCATCTATTATAGTGGGGTGCGGTGGTAACATCCTGCTTATGGCAATCAGCGACACAACTCCTGAGATAGAGTCGATGCAACTCGAAATTCGCCGTTCGATGAGCGGTGAACAGCGATTGCGTATTTGCCTGGAAATGAGCGTTTTTGCGCGTGAGCTTAGAAAAGCGGGAATTCGACGCGACCATCCCGATTGGTCAGACAGAGAGGTCATGATGGAACTCTTTCGTTTAGCC
>JBARNL010000716.1:0-3042 GCA_049802955.1 Candidatus Angelobacter sp. | reverse complement strand
CGATAACGGTGAACGTGCGGGAAGCAATCTCGGCATACAGTCTGCCCTTGTACCCGGACTTCACATGATCAAAATAAACGCCATGATCGGTGATGAGACGCGTAAAGACGTCCAGCCGGCCTGTGCTGCTCTTGGGGTTAGCCCTCGCGGAAATATCGTCGGGCAATTCGAGTTCTTCTTGCAAGGGCACAATGTAGACGCAACCCTTCTCCAAAACCGTGGGTCTGGTCAGGTCCACCCGGCTCATTCTTAGGCCCGCATCCGCAATGCCTTGTTCCACGGTTGAGTGCTGGGGTACAAAGCTTGCTTGAACTCGAAAGCCTACGTCGCCGAGGCGCAGATCAAGACTGGCTGGCTGGATTTGGCTTTCTGTGATCGGCTGGTAAGCAGGAGTGAGGATGTGCCCCTTTGCAATCAATTCCCTGATTTCCTGGGAAGGCAGCATTCCCTCTACTCTGCTGTTTCCTGCGATCTCGCCCAGCAAATCAGGAAACAAGCCGAGCCTGCCGCTCACCTCTGAAGTAGACATGCGTATAAGGCCCCTACACGTAAGATGTTTTCCGCGGATGCCGGGCTGGTGAGACTTGCATCCATTGGTGCGTAATATTGCATCTGAGGATACCACTCAAAAGTTCGAGGATGAGCACCGGCAAATGTGCAAACCTGGAAAATCCCACTTGATGTGGAAGGCATATGTTTCCCTAAAGAGATCGGACTTCGCCCCACTACTCCTTGCCGAAATACGCCCTGGATTTCCACAGCAAACAGGTTAGCATGGCGAACAAATAGATGAACTCATTGCTGGTGACCGCCTGAGATGCCGTGCTCGCTGTGTGAATTGGCTTCGAGCACGCCCAATTCCGCCGATCCAAGGTCCTTAGTCGCAGCGCTTTCGCTATAATCATCTATTACCCCACTCAAGGAGATTCTCTCTTGCAGCAAGCTGAAATCGGTATTATGGGCGGCAGCGGTCTGTATTCCATGCCCGGCCTTATGGATATTCGCGAAGTTACAGTGCAAACCCCGTTCGGCGAACCGTCGGACGCTTACGTGCTCGGCACGCTGGAAGGGCGCAAGGTGGCGTTTCTTGCGCGCCACGGTCGCGGACATCGCATCCTGCCTTCTGAGATCAACTTTCGCGCGAATATTTATGGCATGAAAGATCTGGGGGTTGAGCGCGTTCTGTCGCTCTCGGCCGTCGGCTCGCTCAAGGAAGAGCACAAGCCCACGGACTTTGTGATCCCCGACCAGTTCATTGATCGCACCATTCATCGCATCTCCACGTTTTTTGGCCACGGCATTGTGGCGCACGTTGCCTTTGGCGATCCTATCTGCCCGGAAGCTGCCGCGGCGTTCACGCAGTCCTGCAAGGATATTGGTGTAGTGGGCAAGCAGGGCGGGACGTACATCTGCATGGAAGGGCCGCAGTTTTCTACCCGCGCTGAATCCAATCTTTACCGCAGCTGGGGCGCTGACGTGATCGGCATGACCAACCTGCAGGAAGCCAAGCTGTGCCGCGAAGCTGAGATATGCTACTCCACCTGCGCCATGGTTACTGACTATGACTGCTGGCGTGAAGGCCATGATGACGTCAACGTGGAACAAGTCCTAAAGGTGGTGCGCGAGAACGCGGAAAACGCGGCCAAGGTAGTCAAGCACGCCGTCGGCATTATGCCAAAAGAACGCAAGTGCGCCTGCGGATCGGCGATGCAGTTTGCCATCCAGACTGACAAAGATAAAATCCCCGCGGCCACCCGCCAGAAGCTGGCGCTGCTGCTGGATAAATACCTGGGCAAAGGCCAGGAGGCAAAGGCGTAATCAACGCTCCTGAAAGCGTGATCAGCAAGTTAACGCCCGCCGCGGCGCGCCGTGACTATTTACTGCTTACGGCAATCTCTGCCGCACTTTCTATTGGCGCTCTGATCTTTTATTACCATCAGGGCGCCATCCTTCTCTATGGGGACGCGGTGGCGCACATACACATTGCGCGGCGTGTCTTTGATTCGCGAACACCCGGCTTGTTTCAGCTTGGCACCGTCTGGCTGCCGCTCCCGCACTTGCTCGATATACCTTTTATAGTGAACGACCGCTTGTGGCAGACCGGCCTCGGCGCGTCAATTCCTTCGATGATCGCCTACGTCGCGGGCACTCTGGGCGTATTTCGGCTGGTTAGAGGGCTCGCATCGCGCGCAGCCGCGTGGATCGCCGCGCTGATCTATGCACTGAATCCCAACCTCTTATATATGCAATCGACCGCGATGGGCGAATCGCTCTACCTGGCTTTTTTCGTCTGGGCGGCAGTGTACTTTAGTGAGTTTGTACGGCATGTGCGCGATGATGCAGAGCATGCAAGCGAGTCGCTGAAGAAGTGTGGCCTGGTGGTTTCCGCGGCAATTCTGGTTCGCTATGACGGCTGGTTTCTTGCGGCTATGATGGGCGCTGTTGCGGTAATCTTCCTCTGGCGATTGCGGCCATCTGCTCCGGCGCTCCGGCGCGGACTCATCAACTTTCTTCTCTTCACTGGGTCTACCGCAGCACTCTTTCTTCTGTATAACCAGATCGCCTTTGGCAATGCGCTGGAGTTCGCCAATGGCCCGTATTCCGCGCGGGCCATTCAGGAGCGCAGCAAAACGGCCAGCATGCCTACCTACCCCGGAGAAAACTCGCCGCGCGATGCGACACTGCAATTCCTGAAAATCTCCCGCCTCAACCTTGCGGAAGGCCGTCCGGAATTTTTGCTGTTCAGTTGCGCTTTCATTGCGCTGCTGGCGTCATTGTATTTCGCGCGCCGCTATTTGAGTTGGTCAGTATTGTGGACGCCACTTCCGTTTTATATCCTCTGCATCGCCTGGGGGAGCGTGCCGGTCTACCATCCGGAATGGTGGCCGTTCTCCTATTACAACCTCCGTTACGGACTGCAGCTACTGCCGGCCGTTGCGGTATTCGCGGCGCTGGGATGCGAATTTCTCACAACTTTCTTCCGCGCGCAGTACATTGTCACTGCGGCGGTTGTGATAATCGCCGCAAGCTATTACTCCGTCT
>JBARNL010000715.1:0-3724 GCA_049802955.1 Candidatus Angelobacter sp. | reverse complement strand
ATTCAGGGAGTTTGATGTTGTTTCCAGCGAACATTCGCTAGTACATTCAATTCGGCATGCATATCGCTTTTGTAGCCGGGACATGGTGCGCGTCCCTGCTCAAAACGCACCCAGGGACAGAGCATTCCCTGACAGGTAGGCAATAGCTGGCATTTCTGACAGCCTGTATCGCTCTCAAACGCCGGCGCCACCCACTTTGCCAGTTTGTCCTGATCAATCTCCAACTCTCCATCATCAGTGATCCGCCCCAGGACGTTGTAATCTTCTTTGTCCAGAGCCACCGTGCATTTCATGACTTTTCCGGTCGCCCCGATGATGAAGTTGTAAGGGCGGGCAGCGTAACAAACCTGCGCTCCCACCCCGGAATTCTCAGCCAGCGTAGCCACATTCAGGCCCCGTTCGATAGCCAATACAGGCAACAGGGTACGCGCTTCATTCATGTCTTTAATCCCACAGAGTGGTAGTTCGTTATCCTTGCTGCCGCCCAAAGCGCCCACCGCGTGAAAGGCCATAACAAAGCGTGGATCGTTGGCAAAACTCGTCTGCAAAACGTCAAAGAATGCCTTCAATTCCCGGAAAGTTTCGCGGTCATAATTTACGCGCAGGGTGACACGGTAGGATTCCTCTCGTTTTTTCAGCTCCAGAAGATTAGCCAGTATGCGCGCAAAGGTGCCGCTGCCGTCGCGCGCTTTTCTGCGGCAGTCATGCTGCTCGGGTGAGCCGTCCAGGCTGATCTGGAAGTCGGCCACCCCCCAGGCAAGCAGTTTTTCCGCGACTTCGGGAGTCAGCAGATAGCCGTTCGTGGTCATGTGGCTGCCGAAGCGCAAGCCATGCTTTTCCGAAATCTCCTTGAAAAAAGGCCCGAGGTCTTCTATGGCTTTGAATCCATACAGCGGCTCGCCGCCGAACCAGCTGATCGTCAGCTTCTTGAGATCGGGCGCGCGCTCTTCGACGTAACGCTTTACCGCATTGCGCACCCGCGGCTGCATCGTGCCCCGAGCAAATTCTTCATAACAATAAACGCATCTGAAGTTGCAGTCTTCCGAAGCCAGAAGGATCAGTTCCAGGACATCGCTCCTGAATTGTCTTTGCCCGAAGGCGACTTGAACGCGGCGATATTCGTCCGTGCCTTCTTTCACTAGATATCCGCGATTGCGCAGATAATCTACGATGCCTGTGGGCTCGCCTACGACTCCGGCTCGGGACAGTATCTTTGCGATAGACGTTTTTTGCTCCGCGGGAAATAGATTGATGGCCCCGCTGAAGCTGTTCCATAGAATCAGGTCGCCTTCTGGGGTTGTACTTCTAGCGTTGAACCGCGAAGGCACCCATCTAGGTATTTCTGTCTTAGCCTTTGTATTGAGATCGACCTGTGGTTGTTCTGTGCTATCTAGGGGAGATACTTCCAGAGGGTTCAAAATCCGGAGCGGGGAATCTAACATAGCTTACCTTCCAATTCTTCGCAACATTAATGAGTAATAACTACTCTCCAGATCAACGAACAAAATTATACAATCACACATGTGGATAGTAGAGAAAAACATCGATTATTTTTTCTAGGTTAGTCCCATTTTGGAACTGAGTAGCTGGTTGGCACGCGAATAAAAACTATTGAGGAGTCTTGAAGGACTTATCCACTTCATGTAGTATTTTGTACCGGAACTAAATCACCTCGGCCTTCCGAAGACAACCGATGTTCTCCTCCCTCTCTAAAGACGCAATAGCAATGGAAGCTGCTGCCAGGAGCGCATCAACGGATGAACGTGGATCGCGGCTCAGGGCGTCCACGCTGAAGACTCGCGATTTATTTTCCAGTTGCAAGCTCAATACCCAGCCAGGGCGTGAGCGTTTTGTTTGGTTGAACAATTTCGAATGCGAACAGTTCTGGGCCAGCGCTAGAACCGCCCGCCTTTTTTCTCTCTCCTCTCCGGCGGAAAATGCAATCGTCAACCGCATGGAGGAGATGTGCTTGTGGCTTGCCGGCGAGCCGGATGCGGTGATTCTACGTAACGCTCCCGCGCCTGATTTTCTTTCTTATCTGGCGCAAATCGGGATTGCTTTGCCGGAAATACTCACCGTGGAACCGGAAACAGTTTCGCCTTCGATCTCACAGGCAATTCTGGATGGAGAAAGATTTTGCCGGCAACTCAATTCACTCAAAAACAAGGATGCAGATCTGTATCTGCTTGCTTACGGAAATACAAACCTGGAGGAAAAAATCGCCGCGGCGGCCGGAATACCCCTTCTAGGGCCGCAGGCAGCCGTTGCCGCCGTGGTCAATTCCAAGATCTTTAGCCGAAGGCTGAGCAGACGCCTGGGCCTCCGGACCGTTCCGGGAGATGAATGTGAATCGCTGGAGGAACTCGAACGCGCGCTCTTGCGGATTAAACCGCACGTCGCCGCCGGCGGGAAGGCCGTGCTGAAGGAGGCGATGGGAGTATCCGGCAAGGGACTGCTAGTAATTGAAAACCCGGAGAAGCTGAATCAAGTCCTGGATTTTCTGAAGCGGCGGCACAAACCTGAACTGGAATATGCCTTTGTTGTAGAACAGTGGATCGAGAAGCAAAAGGACATCAATTACCAGATATTCGTCACTCCGTCCGGAGGAGTGAAGTTTCTGGCGATCAAGGAAAGCTTTGCCGACGGAGCGGTTCACGCTGGCCACCGTTGTCCGCCGAACCTAGACGAGGCGCAGATGGATTCCTACCGTGAAGCGGCGCTTGCTGTGGGGCGGGAACTGCACCGGTCCGGCTACACCGGGATTGCAGGAATTGATTCCGTGGTCGACCGGGAAGGCAAAATTTACCCGGTGCTGGAAATCAACGCCCGCTTCAACATGTCGACATACCAGCTTTCTCTTGAACGTGCGCTCGAACCCGGAACCGCGTTCATCGTAAAGAACTATTCTCTGCTGCTGAAAAGTCTGCTGCGCTTTCAGGATCTCGCGGGCCGGCTAGGGACTTCTCTTTTTGGCCTGAACGGCTCGATGCGGGGTGTTGGAGTGATGTGCTTTGCGACGGTGAATTGCAACATGACTCCTTCGGTGAAAAAGGCCAAGGGACGTCTATACGTTTTCATTGCGGGGAAAGATTTTTCCGAAATTGATTTTCTGGACAAGAAAACCCAGGGATGCCTAGAAGCATGCGGCGCGGCAGTAACTGCGAGGTAAAATTCGCCCTACGACAGAAAATGGAAGGTCGGCGATGCTTGAAACTCGAGGCAATGAACTTTTTGTAGGCGGCATTTCGGTTGTCGATCTAGTCAACAAGCACTCTGAGCCTGTTTATATCTATGATGCAGAGGTGATTGAAGAGCGCTGCCGGCTTTTGCGGTCATTGTTGCCGGTGGATGTCGGCGTTTTGTATTCCTTGAAAGCCAATCCCAATCCCTCCGTTGTCGCTTTTTTAAAGGATCTGGTCTACGGCGCGGACGTCTCTTCGCTCGCGGAGCTCCACACTGCACTCAAAGCCAGCTTTGTGTCTGGGCGGATCTTTTTTGTCGGCCCCTCGAAATCGCGCGAAGAACTCACAGAGGCACTGCAATGCGGCGCTTGCGTGATTGTTGAATCAGAGCAGGAACTGAGAATGCTGGATGAAATCGCGGGAGTGTTGCTGGTCCTGTCGCTGACCGTCGTCGTGCTGCTGGCGAAATCGCTGGCGCCGTTTATCGAAACCGGTATCGCGGCAGTCGGTGCGCCGGTCAGGCTCGCGGGCGTGGTCGTCGC
>JBARNL010000714.1:0-3961 GCA_049802955.1 Candidatus Angelobacter sp. | reverse complement strand
CAACCCGGCGCTGGCCACCAGCGCGCCGGAAGAAAAAACCCCGGCCGTCAGAACCCATATCGCCACCTGGGACAGCCCGACCGCTCCCACACCCAGGATCTTTCCCGCCATCAGCTCTTTTGCGCTGGCGGTGGAAAGCATGACCTCCATAATCCGCGAGGTCTTTTCTTCCAAAATTGAGCGCATTACGTTCACGCCGTATAAAAGCACGGTCATGTACATCACCATCACCATGCCAAGGGTGGCAAAGAACATCACCTGCGGATTCGGAGCATCTTTCCCCATGGGGCTGCGCGGCTCCACGTCTACGGACTGAAGCGCGCTTTCGATCTCATCTTCCTTCAGCCCTTTGCTTTTGAGTGCCCTACGCCGCAGAGCATCGCTTACGGTTGCGCCAAGCACTCCGTTCTCGATCAAACTGGAAACGTCACGCGTAATAAAATCTATTTTCCGCTCCCTGATTGCTTCCGGCGTGGCCCACAAGAAGCCATCCAATGCCTTGTCTTTCACTTTTTGTGTAAGTGCGGCGCGTTGAGCATCGCTGGTATCGGTGCTTACCGCCACCGTGAAGTGCATTGCCGGCAAGTTTCTTTTCTGGCTCTTCAAATCCACTTTGCTTCCGGACTTCTCCTGGTCCTGCTGCTGCTCAATGCGGCTGCGGATCATCTCCGCGGTGTCCCGGTCGGCGGCCACCACCACCATCTGCTTAGCCTCATTCGTTCCGCGATTCGCGAGCATTGTGGGCACCACCGTAACGCCAAACATCAACGCTGGGATGAAAAGTGTCATGATGACAAAAGAGCGCGAGCGCACCCGCTCCAGATATTCACGCTTGGCGATAATAAAAGTATTACGCATTGGCTTTTCCCACCGTATTGATGAATATTTCTTCCAGTGACGGTTCCATCAGCTCAAACTTGTTGACCCTTGACCGTGCCGCCACAACTTGCAGCAGTTGCTGCGCATCGGCTCCCGGCGCCAGCCGCACTTCAACGTAATTGCCGTAGTTGTTGTAGGCGCTCACCAGCGGGTTCTTCTCCAGGAAATCGCCATTGCCTTCATATTCAATCTGCACATTGCTTTTGCCGTAGCCGGACTTGATGGTCTTGAGATCGCCTTGCAGCACGGCATTGCCTTTGTTGATGAGGCAAATACTGTCACACAGCTTTTCCACCTGGTCCATGCGATGGGTTGAAAACAGGATCGTCTTGCCCTGCTTTTTCAAATCCAGCATCACGTCTTTGAGCAGAGTGGCATTGACCGGATCGAGGCCAAAAAACGGCTCGTCCATGATGATGAAATCAGGATCATGCAGCAATGCAGCAATAAACTGGATCTTCTGCTGCATGCCCTTGGAAAGCTCTTCCACTTTTTTCTGCAGCCAGGCGTCAATTTCCAGCCGCTTGCACCACTCTATGGCTTTTTGCCGCGCGTCAGCGGCCTTCATGCCATGCAATTCACCCAGAAAGATCAATTGGTCAATGATCTTCATTTTTTTGTATAGCCCGCGCTCTTCGGGAAGATAGCCGACTTTGTTCAGGCTCTTGCGCTCAAAAGGCCTGCCAAAAAGATTGATCTGGCCGGAATCAGGCGCGGTGATGCCGATCATCATCCGGATGGTGCTGGTTTTGCCTGCGCCGTTCGGCCCCAGCAGGCCGAAAACGCCTCCCTGTGGAATGCTGAAGGAGAGGTTATTTACGGCTACAAACTGGTCGTAAGATTTGCGGACGTTACTAAGTTCAATGGTTTGCATGAAAGAAAAGGGTTCCTGCCCACAATGTTATACGGTAGGGGAAGGCCAAAGTTACACGATTTCCAGATATTGGTCGATCCAGCCGCGGACCTTTAACCGGCGCTCGTCGGTCGCATCAAAGCGCATACCATAGACTTTATCGCTTTCGCGGTACCAGCATACAAATGCCCGGACGTTCAATTTCTCCACTCCGGGCAGTGTGAGGGTAAGGCGAATAGCATCAGACTTGGGCAGCGGCGCAAGACAGCGTATGGAAATGCCTCCGGAGCTGATTTCTACGGTTGTCCCTATTACCGGCCGGCCGTTGACGTCAAACTCCACCTGCGAAGTGACCGGAATACGCACATAACGCCGCAGTTCATGGATTACCAGCAGGTGCGTAGCGCGCACCACTTTCAGCACGCTTTGCCTGTCCAGCGGTTCATCCAGGACGGCGTTGATTCCATATTTGGAATAGCGCAGCGCCTCCTGCGTATTTCGCGCGATGCCATAGACCACAAGGCGGCGATTTGAAGGCGAGTTGCGCGCGGCTTGCAGAATCCTGTCCGCTTCAGGGTCATAAAGCCGCAGGACACAAGCCTCAAATTTGTGGCTGTTCAGCAGCAAAATCGGATCGTTGTCCGCGGCCACCACGGTAATCCCGAACTGCCGGAAACAGTCATTGAGGAAAGTGTTGCAAGCAGGATCAATATGGATGCTGGCGATCCTGGCAGTGATCTTGCCCGAAATGGCCGCGACTGTGGTGCTGCTCATATCTCCCTGGATTCTGTTATCGGGAAGCGGAAAACTCTTTTTTCGTGTCGGCCGATGCTACCTTATTGCGTCCTAATTGCTTGGCTTGATAAAGCGCGGCGTCCGCCGCAGCCACCACCTCATCGCGCGTCACGCCATGTGCGGGATAATCGGCCACACCGCAGCTGATGGTAACAGGCCGGGGCACTCCGGGAAAGAAATGAGTTTCCACCTGGCGGCGCAGCTTTTCCGCAACCCGCACCGCGCTATCTCCGCTTGTCTCCGGCACCACGATTGCAAATTCGTCGCCGCCATAGCGGCACACCATGTCCATTTTGCGCAACTGCTGTTTCAGGATCGTGGAAACCGAGCGCAGCATTTCATCGCCCAGCAGGTGCCCGAACTCGTCATTCATCTTCTTAAAATGGTCTATATCCACCATGATCACGGACATGCGGCCCTGGAAACGGCTGGCGCGCTCAAGTTCTTCCACAATGCGCATCTCAAAGAACCGGCGGTTGTGGATTCCCGTGAGACCGTCCACATAGGCCAGCTGCTTCATGCGATCAAAGTTGTGCGCGTTCTGGATGGCAGCCGCGCAGATGTCCGCCACCGATTCAAAGGGTTGAAGGTCATCGTGGTCGAACGCATTTTTCTGGGCGCTATCCAGCGCCAGCACACCCAGTTTTTCGCCAAAGATGATGAGGGGAACGCACATTTCCGATTGCGTTTCCGCAAAGCCGGCTATGTAACCCTTAACGTTTGTAACGTCATTTTCAATCACGCTTTTTCCTGACGTCATTGCACGCGCCGCCAGCCCTGTTCCCAGAGAAAGAATCTCTCCCGTGTTAAGGTTTGCCGTAAGCCTGCCCTCATGTGCGCGCACTCGCAAGCTCTCGCCTTCCGCCAGCAGCACGGCGGCATGATCAATGCCAAATAAATCCATCAGCAGGCGGCAAACCACGGTGAGCAGTTCATCCAGGTCCAGCACGTGCGTGGTCTTCTTGGCGACGGCGTTGATGGCCTCAAGCTGCTTTGTCCGGCGCCGCTCCGCCGAATACAGCCGGGCATTTTCCAAGGCCATGGACGCCTGCGTGGAAAACAGCGTGAGCAGATCAATCTTTTCCAGATCAAAGTAGTCAACCTGATCGCTCTGAAAATCCAGGACGCCAACCACGTCATCGCGGACCATCAGCGGAATTGCCACTTCAGACCTGGTTTCATCCACCTTCCGCAGATAGCGCGGATCTTTGGTGACATCAGGCGCGTACACCGGCCGTTTGATTTCCGCCGCTGCCCAGGTCAATCCCACGCCTTTAGGTATCCGATAGCCTACATCGAGATTGCTGCGGCCAAGATGGGCGCGGACCTGAAGCTCCCGCCCGGACTTGTCCATCAGAAGCACAGCGCCGTTCTGCAGCTGGAAAAAGTCCCGAATGATGGTAAGGATGCGGTTCAGCACCTCATCCAGATCAA
>JBARNL010000713.1:0-5166 GCA_049802955.1 Candidatus Angelobacter sp. | reverse complement strand
CGTCAAAGAAGCGCCGGTAATTAATTTCTTCTCCGGAGACGCGCCAATTGGCCAGCCGGTAAACCTGCGCTTCCAGAAGCCGATGCAATGAATCAAAGCTGCGCGGATCGCCGGGCCGGCCATTCATCATTGCCGCGGCACGGGCTGCAATCTCCCGCAACTCAGGGGATTTCTCCATCAACTCTTTCCAGGCCACGGTCAAGGACGAGACGGCGCGCCGCCGCTGGCGGACCAGATCGCCTTCCGATGCGCTGTGCGACGGCAGGTTACGCAGCCCAGATAAAAGATTGCGCAGCTCCTGCGGCAGGTCGTAAGCGCGCGGCTCAAAAATCATTGGGATGGTTTGAGGATCAAGCGGCAACTGTTTATCGAAGTACTCAATGTGGAATCCGCCGTTACTGCTCACCAGCCGTATGTGCCCTGCCTCAAGCTCTGCGCCATATTGATCGCCCAGGATAGGCAGAAGAAGCTTGTTGCGCAACTCCGGCTTCAAGGGCTCCCAGTCAAGATCAAAGAACTCGGCGAATTCGGATGCGCGCCCGTTCGAGAGCACGTCCCACCACCAGGGATTTGCGCCCAAACCAATACCCATATGGTTGGGAACGATATCCAACACCTGGCCCATGCCGTAATTCTTTAATTCATTCACCAGCTCCTTTAGCTCTTCATAGCTGCCGACTTCAGGATTTAGCTGATTGTGATCGGTAATGTCATAGCCGTGCAGGCTTCCCGTGCGGGCTTTAAGGATGGGCGAAGAATAGATATGCGAAATGCCCAAAGCATGTAGATATCCAACAAGGCGGCGCGCATTCTCAAAGCGAAACCCGGCGTTAAACTGCAGTCGATACGTGGAGAGCGGCTTCGCGCTGCTCTTCTCTGACGCTAATCGGTCAAGACACTCCGAGATCCCGCTAGTTTCTGGCGTCAATATCGCTGGATTGGCTCTCATGGGACGAATCGCGAACGGGGACTATTCAGGGCAAAATACTCCAACGAATTTAGATGCACGAATCCGGCGCGGTGAGGCGGTTGGATGCGGCGCTTTGCTAATTTTGCCGGAACAGTTGAAAATAGATTTTTGGAAAAAGGAGCTACATCCAGCATGCCAGCAACCGGTGAACTGATCAGAATGATGAATTACGTGGACGACATTGCCGCCACGCTTCGCCGCATCGTGGTTGGAATTTCCACCATGACCCCGGAAGAACGCAAACGGCTGGCCGACTACATGCGCAGCTCAGATCCAAGCTTCGCAAAAACCCTGGAGAGCCTGGATAAAGGCTAAATGGCCGAAATCCGGACTATCGCGGTCATCGGCGCCGGAGCCATAGGCCGCGGAATTGCTTATGCCGCTGCGTTGGGCGGCTATCGCACGATTCTGGAAGATATTCTGCCTTCCAGCTTGCGCACCGCCGCCGCCGAATTGCGCGAGCATCTGGCCCGGGCCGCCGAACTTGGGACAGTCAGCAAACCGGAAGCGCTGGCCGCATTCTACCGCCTGGAATATGCCTCAACAGTGGAGCACGCCGCGCGCGAAGCCGATCTGGTCATTGAAGCCGTTCCGGACGAACTGGAATCAAAGATTGAAATCTTCATCCTGCTGGATAAAATCTGCCGCCCGCAAACCATTCTGGTATCGAACACATCTGCTGTGGCGGTGACCCAAATTGCGTCAGTAACCTATCGCGCGGCCAGGATTGCGGGGATGCGTTTTGGCAATCCTGTTTTCAGCAGCAAGAATTTAGAAATCGTGCGCGCCCGCCTCACCGACGACGAAACTATTGCCGCGTGTACTGAAGTCGGCAAGCGTATGGGCAGGCAAGTGACAGTAATTGCGGAAAGCGATCCTTAAATCAGCGCTGCCCGCCCAAAAATTTCCGCTCGCCGCGCTGCCCAAATTACGTCTTGCGCTCATGCTCCCACGTGCCAGCTTACGTCTTGCGCCGCATCAATCGCAGGTCCGATAGATAAATATCCAGCGGACTCAACCCGGCCACGCTGCGATGCTCCAGACCGGCAATCTCAGTCTTGCCCAGCCGCAGTTCCTGGCGATTGAGCTTATCCGCAATGGCGGCAATCCGCCGCCGCAGATATTTAACGTCACACGGCCTTGTGACGTAATCATTCGCGCCGGCTTCATATCCTGCCTGGATTTCTTCCGGCTGCTCGGTCCCGGTAATCAGGACCACATACGGAACCTGGTTGGTGCTGCTCGTCCGCAGCCATTGGCAAAGCTCAATGCCGCTCAGCTTGGGCAGGTCCCAGTCCAGCAGGCAAACGTCGATAGTGCGGGTGCGCAGCAACTCGCGCGCAGTCTCGCCATCCTGAGCTGAAACCAAACGGTAGCCCCATTGAATCACGGAGCGCTCCAGTACCATGCGGGTGAGCAAATCATCTTCTGCAACTAGAATTGTGAGGGTCTTCATACTTACCTTACTGTTCCGCTAAAGTAAGTTGACTGTACCAAAATGCTCGCTGAAATTACGAGATTACCTCGGTTTTTTCCGGTTCCCAAAATGGAACCATCAAGCGCGCAATTTCTTACTCGCAACCGCTAAATCCGCGGGTCTTCGCGATGGCCTCCTTGCTAGTTTCCCGCCGGCTTGCTGCCCATTGCAGGCAGGGGCAGACGCCCATCCGCGCCGCTGGTCAATGCCACAAACTGCGGATCTTTATACAGCGACGCAAACACCGCATCCACCCGCGCTTCCATCATCTCTTTGCTGCGGACGGATTGATACCGCTCATACTCAAAGAAGTGGCGCTTCAGCAGTGACAGAGCTTTATCTTTCTGCCCCAGCTGCGCATAAATTGCGGCCAGATTGTAAGAAGCGCACAGAATCCCTTCGTTATCTTTGGCGATCTTCAGCGCTTCGTCGCCATGTCCGTTGCCGGCCATAAAGGCCGCGGCAAATATCAAGTTAAACGGCTCCTGCGGATCAAGCGCCAGCGCCTGCCGGGTGTACTGATCGGCCTTCACTTTATCGCCTTCAGAATTCCAATAGACGGCCAGGTTGCGATAGGCCAGCGCCAGCGGAAACTCCTGCGTTGACGCCTCCATCAGCCCCAAACCTTTTTTGAAGTCGCCTTCATGGATCGTCATTTTGCCCAACCCATGCAGCGCCACCGCGCGAGACAGCGGATCAGCCGGCATGGCCAGGATCGCGTCGAATGTAGTGCGCGCTTTGTCCCACTCGCCCGTGTGGTGCCGATACAACTCGCCCAGGTAGCGCAACGGCGTGGGATCGTTAGGATCAAGGTTGTGCGCGGCCGTGTAATACTTCTGCGCCAGCGTGTAGTTGGCGGCATTTTCCGCCATCAGGCCCATCGACATCTTTTTCTGTATCTTCGCGCTCACCGCCGCGTCAAAGTTCGGACCGTCCGGCATCGCTTCGGCGTTCAGGTCCGTGACGCCCAGCTTCTTCAGCTCTTTTACCGCATCTTTGGCTTTGCCGGGGAACATGCATTTCTGTTCGACAACCTGTTTCAGCACGGCAATCGCCGCCTGATTGTCGCCGGACTTGGCCTTGGCTTTGGCGGCTTCCATCTTCTCTTTCACCGCAGACTCGCGCTTCTTCATCTCGCTTTCCACCAGCTTTTCCAGGTCGCCCACTTTGAGCTTGCCGTCTTTGTTCTCAAGCTTGTTCACCACCGTGCCATCGGCCTGCACCAGCAACGCCACCGGCAGCTTTCCATCCGGGACATACTTCTGCCCCAGCGCTGTGCGGGCATCCACAATGCCCATGGTCACGCACTGCTGGGAATAAAGCTGCAGCGTGCGCGATTCACGCAGGCTAGACTTCTGGACCTCAGTCGCGCCGGTGGGGAACCAGTACACCGCCAAGCCTTCCTTTACCGTGTCTTCCGGCTTGATCAGCTTCCACGGCACCTGATAGGTCTGTTGGCTCGCGCCTCCGCTCATGCCGCCCATGCCTCCGCCACCGCCGCCGCCACACGTGGCCCAGGTCTGCGGCACAAGTAATACATAGATCATCAATAGGCACACGACGCGTTGGAGAAGTGAGGTTTTCATGGGGCAAATTATACAGCAGTGCTGCTGCCCAGACGCGGTTCTATCCGGCCCAATTCAGACCGGCTATCTGCCAAGAAATGTCTTGGGACGAAATGCATGCTTCTTTCTCCGATCCTCCGATTTCCCGGTGTCCCGATTTCCCGATCACCCGTTTTTCTCCGCGTCTCCGCGCTCATTCGCGTTCTCCGATAAGCCTTGTTGTCCGTGTCACGTTCCACGCTGCCAGTTGGATCGTGTACGCCAGTTGCCCCACCTGTCTGGGGCCCAGCTTCTCCTCGATAATTGCTGACTGCAGCTTTCTGATTGCTATCTGTATGCTGTCCGGGTCTTCCATTGGCCCCAGATCCAGGGTCGCATTCCTCGCTTCTTCCATCCGCTCGTGCATGTAGCAGAGTTTTCGGCCTCGCATCTTCGGAGAGCCGCATTGCTCGCCGCTCACGTGCAAATGCTGGCATCGGGCAGATTTCTTGGCTTTCTCCAGGCTTTTGCGCCGTGTTTCGGCCTGCTGGTCCGCGTAGCTGGCCATCACCGTCAAGCCTTCTTCAAAAAGCTTGTGCTCGTCGTAATATTCGTCGTTCCAGCCTATCGCCATGTGTCCGGCTTCCGGGTTGTCCTCTAGAAAGTCTTCGTAGTCGCGAAACGCATTCCAGAACTTCATGCAAAGCTGGCCTCCGGCGCTCGCCAGCCATTTTTCTTTTTCTTGCTTTTGTAGCGCGTCGGCCCTCAGATGCGACCTTCTTGTTAGCTCATCCGCCTCTTCACGCGACACCAGGAATTCTCCTGTTGGCCCGTGCCAGCAGACCTGCGCCAGCGGATCGTCCTTCTCCCGCGACTTGATTTCTATTCCATTGAATTTGTTCGGGACTTCCGCCCCATTCTGTCCGTTTTCTGCCATAAATCACCTCAAATCGCTCCAAATTCGCTTCAGATTAATTTCAATTTGCTGCCCATTTCTTGGCCCGTTCCTTCTCTTGAATGGCCGGGGGGCCCCTCTATTTCCGCGCTCTAGATTCACCTCTTGCCATTGCTGGCATTGGACTTAGTGATTGTCCAGGTTGTCGAGAGGGTTCTCGCGCAATCATCCGCGATCACCCGCCGTCACCCGATTTTTAGCCCGTTTTATGCGCCTACCC
>JBARNL010000712.1:0-1845 GCA_049802955.1 Candidatus Angelobacter sp. | reverse complement strand
CCCGATCCAATCAGCCAGCAGAGCAGAATGGCCGCAACGACTGCAATAGCCCACATAGCTTTGGGACAGCGACCAAAGAAGTTTAGAAGCGCGGCTACGCAAGTCAAGCCACCCGCTAACACCTTCGGCCCGTCTCCCGCCATCCATGACTTCTTCTCATTGACTTCAACCCATTCGTCACCCTCGATCCTAAAGGCCATTTCCCCCTCCCGGTCTGTCACAAGTATGCCATTTTCGGCTGCTTTGTCTACTATTGCGGCGCATCTGGAGAAGAAGAAAATTTGTGCTACTATCGCGCCATGCAGCCCGAAATCCTTTGCGACGTTCATTTGACACCGATGACGCTGTCGTCAACCGCCAGCGGCATGAACACGCACCGGAATGAACCTTGGAGCGATACATTCCGGGCCTGTGCCGAGCCTAGGTGCCACGCACATTTCAACCGCAACAAGGGATATGTTGACATCGTCGACTCGCGGATTATCGACCACAAGCACAACTGGTGTCGGCACCATAAAGAGCCGAAGGCCATCGTGGCGGTGCGCTTTGGACAACCGGTTTGGCAGTGCCTTCACGAGAACTGCCTAAGCAGAACAAATCTGTTAGGCGAAACCATTACCGTGGGAGACATTGTTCTCGCTGCGCACCCTAAGCACGGTCGCTTCAGAGTTTGGAGTATCGGGGAAGATGGATTTGCGGTTCTCCAGATAGTGGGGAACTGGGGAGAAGGCGACCTCCTAGGGGATTTATGGGAAGAGATTCCGGTAGACGGTCTTTCGCCCTACAACCTGAGCACGGCGGCGGAATAGTGAGTTCAACATGAAGATCTCTGATTATTTTGCCGAGTTGTTTGTTGCGGGCCGCTTGGCGGATGCAGGCTGGAACATATATTTCCCGCACCGTGATCAAGGATTTGATTTCATCATCACAAAACGAATATCGACAGGCGAGTTGCTCATCCGTCCGGTACAAGTGAAGGGCAAGTATCCGACGGACGAGAAAGGCGACCAAGTTGTATACGGATATGTTGGTAAGCTGGAAATCCATCCTGAGATGGTGCTGGCGATCCCGTTTTTCGATCAATCGCAAGACACCCCTTGTCACATCGCCTACATGCCTACCACGATGATTCGCGAGCACTCACGTGGCTATCGCTGCCAGCCAGCACTCTTCAAAAACGGAAAGGCACACCTTCGGCGGGATTACCAAATGTTTTTTGACGAACAGGGTATTGAGAATTTGGCCCTTGCTGGGTTCCGCGAGATGAAAATCGCGGTAGCAGCAGGAGCGGAATAAACTTTCGATTTCCAGATTCACACTTTAAATAGAAACGTGGCATTGCTGCCATTTCCAGGCCCTTGCCTCTCTAAGAGCTGCACGCTGTATTTCGTGCGGAACTTCACAGTTCCAATGGCTCCGCAGACGGCGGGCATCCGCTTTCTCAACTCTAAGGCTTTCGCCACGTCCCCAGCCCGCACTGTCACGGTCGCAATCTTCTGCTTTCGTGCAGGTTGGATATATTTCTCAAAGACGAATTCCCGTATGGTGTCGGCTTGATCCGGCATTTCAGCCTCCATACAGAGATTTTACTCCTACGGCATAGATCGAACCTGAAACGATACGGATCCGGAATAGCAGGCGCATCGGTTTATGCGGATGGAGCCAAAGCACCCCGACACCCGGCGACGTCGCCGGGTGTCTTTTTTTTTCGTGCGGAGGCGACGCAAAACGGAAGCCCGCAGGGTTTCCGCGCGGCGGGTCCGCACGAGGAGGAACCCTTACCACTGATCTCACTGATGACACTGATTCACACGGATTTGAACGGAACGGGCAGCAGGGTCGTTC
>JBARNL010000711.1:0-3668 GCA_049802955.1 Candidatus Angelobacter sp. | reverse complement strand
TGCCGACGTTTTGCGCCCATCGATATCAGCACGGCTACGTCTTTTGTCTTCTCCATCACCATCATGATCAGCGAAATCAAGATGTTCAAAGCCGCGACAAAAACGATCAATCCGATGGTCAGGAATGTCACAACCCGTTCCAGCCGTAGCGCCCGGAACAATGCGCGATTTTCATCCATCCAGTTTTTGGCCACAAAGCCGGGTCCGGCTGCTTTCTCCAGAACGTTTCCCACCTCTTCAGCTTTATACAAGTCGTCGATCTTGAACTCTATGACGGATATCACAGTGTCCGGCAGGCTAAAGAGCCGTTGCGCATCAGAGAGGCGAATGAAAGCCCAGGCGCTGTCATAGTTATAAAAACCTGAGCGGAAGATCCCAACAACTTTGAATTGCTGGTATTTCGGCATCATCCCTATTGGTGAGAGTTCGCCTTGCGGGCTGATAATCATGATGGTTGAGCCCACCGTCGCGCCAATCGTCTCGGCCAAGTCCTTTCCCAGCACAATTGGCGGAATGGACTTGCCACTCTTGCAGGCTTCGTCCATATCCGCACAAGGTTCCAGCGCGGCAGCGGAACCCAGCTTTATGGATTTCAGTAGCTCGCTTACCCGATTTTCATATTTCGGGATTACGCCTTTGACTAGTGCTCCACTTGCTCGGGCTGCCCGTGACGCCATCACCTGCCCGTACATTGCCGGAGCGACGCCAGTAACATGAGGCTCTTTGGCCAGGCGCATCATCAGCGCTCGCCAGTCTTCAATTCCGTCATTCTGCACGCGCACAAGATTGATGTGCGATTGCGAGCCGAGTAGCTGGTCCTGAAGGTCTTTTTGAAATCCAGCGTTGATGGAAAGCGCAATTACCAGCGAGGCCACGCCTGCCGTTACGCCGATGACTGAAATCACTGTGATAACGCCGATCACCGCCTGTCGGCGCTTCGCCCGGAGATATCGCGCGGCCACAAAGAGCTCAAATCTCATGCCGGCTCCCGGAGTTTGCATTTCTGCGCAGGTTGATGACAAGCGTCAGGGCGCGACTTTTGTCTTGCCGTAAAGGGCGTTGAAAGAAGTGGGGCTTTAGCACTTGAAAAAATTCTATCCTCTTTCATGCCGTCCTCTTTCGATCCAGCCAGGCGAACACGTGGGGGATAAGCGGCACCTTCTCCCGATACCGGCTATAGCTGGCGCCAAAGCGCTGTTCCAGTTCGCGTTCTTCAATCCAGATCATCAGCGGAAATGTTACAAGAGCGTTGATGGCCAGCAGTACAAAGCTCACCACAAGACCGCTCCCTATACTCCAGCCGGTCAAATTCAGCAGGTGAGCAACGTAAATAGGATGGCGCATGCGGGCGTGCAATCCGGTGGTTACCAGCTCCTGCGCATGTTCCTGCGGACGCAATTCGGCTTCACCGCTCAGCTTGCGCGTTCCGAAATCAGAGCGTATGCCGGTGTATGTCCGGAGACCGGAAAGGATCAGAAGACCCGCGGGTGCCCACATCCAGAGAGAAGAATAAAGCCGTTCGGAATGCCACGGCCATGTAGCCCAGGCCAACATGTAGATAATTGCCGCCCAGACCGGCAGTAACAGCCAGTATGGCGAGCAGCGCATCCTGCGCCAGAAATCTGCAAAAGGGTGGATAGCAAACCAGAACAGCGGAATGCTGCTGTAGAGCACACTCACCATCCATGGGATGTGCAGCAGCTTTGCCTCCATTTCTGAATTGTAGCAGTGATTAGAATGGATATCGCAGTATCCGGAGAGATGCCGCTGCCTGCTCAGAGAAAAAAGAAGAAAAAGATCGCCTCGCAACCACGCAGCAAGACGCGGCAGGTCCGCCAGTCCGTCATGCCGCTCATCCGCTGCGTGATCTTTGATCTGGACGATACGCTCTATGACTGCTTTGGGCAGCGTGTGCGCCCCACCCATCGCTATGCTGCGCAAGCAATGGTAGATGCCGGGCTCAATGCGTCCGCTGAAGCCGTCTACCGAGCACGCATGCGCGCTTTTCGCACCGACCCGATGCTGCGCCACATCGACGCCGAGGTCACTCGCCGCTTCAATGCGGAAAACCCTGAAGAGATCAGCCGCATAGCCCGTGAAGCCTATTTCAATTGCCCCGTCGGCAAACTCTCGCTATTTCCCGGATCATTGCCGCTGCTGCGCTTTCTGGCCAAACGCGGCGTCAGAAATTTCATTGTCAGCTTTGGCGAACCCAAGACCCAGCGCGCAAAAGTAAAAGCTCTGGGGCTGGACCGCGAACCTTCCGTTGAGAAAATCTATTTTGCTGACCGCAATAACGTGCTGACCAAGGAAGCAGCCTTCCGCAAAATCCAGAAGAGAACGAAACTCATGCCCAGCGAGATTCTCGTTGTCGGCGACCGGCCCGCGCGCGAAATCCGGGCAGGCAAGGAGTTAGGAATGCACACAGTTCGCCTGCGTCACGGCGAGTTCAAGTCGCAAAAGCCAATTGGGCCGGAAGAAGAGCCGGATCACGTGATCCGGAATATTTCTGAGGTCAGGAAGCTGCCGTTTATCTGGGGACAGCGTGCCTTAGTCTCAGCCGCGAATCAACGCGAATGAACACTAATTTGGTCCCTTGATTCGCAAAAATTCGCGTGCATTCGCGGCCCACGAACTACTTTGTCACATATTTTGCCGTTGCAACATTATCAGCGCGATCATAAACCCTTACTACCACAACGTGTTCCGCTGCCGGAGCAGGCGCGGCCACCGGGGCGGGCTTGCCTTTTTTATGTTTCTGATTGACAGGTTCTTCCGGCGTGGGAGGCGCGTTGCTCAGCAGCACAGTGAAATCATAGTTCTCGCTTTTGGCATCGGTCAGCGCGCCGACGGGCTCGACATATTGCCAGTCACCTGCATCAATCGAATACTCAGCCCGCTTGATCGGAGAACCATCATCGGCGGCATGAAAAGTGACGTGTAAATCCTGGCCTTCCACGCGGGCCGCCAGATTCTCCAGGCGAGGGGCCGTGTTATCTACATCAAAGCGCTCGCTCTCCTTTTCATCAGAGAGCGCGTCTTCCGGAGTGTGTGAAGGCGCATCGCTGGCCACCACCTTTACCGTGTAACCGCCATCGGGAAGAAGGCCGGAATCAAATGAGTAGAATTTGTCCGTCAAGTCGGATTTCAAGAGCTTCCAGTCTTGCTCGTTATCCCCGCGGTAATAAACCGAGTAAACCAGATTGTCGTCGTTCTCATCGTGCGCGGCCCAGCGGACGGCAATGGAACCGCGATCTTTGGTAGCCGTCGGCGGATTTTCGACATGACCATTGCCGAACTGCTGTGGCGGAGGTCCCAGGTTGACAGCAATGGTTTCCGGCCCCGTTATTTTAGGTTGTGGCAGAAAGCGCGCTCCCACCACGGCCACTACTTCGTCCACCACCGGCGCAACGTTTTTGGAAAGATAGTTGATTGCCACTTGATCGATCTGCGTTGGTGGATTTGCCGGTTTCAGCACGGCGCGCCACTGGATAAATCTGGCTGCCGGGACGTCCGTCCGCGCATCTTTGGCCAGGTCAATGCGCGCCCATGGGCTCCAGTTGCGATCGGGATTATCGACGTTGCCGCTGCGCGCGAACAGCTCAAAGTTGCCGCGTCCGCGGACCTCGGCGCGTCCCCAGCGAGAGAATATTTGCGCATCATTTACG
>JBARNL010000710.1:0-3174 GCA_049802955.1 Candidatus Angelobacter sp. | reverse complement strand
CCGCCGGTGAAGCGCGCCGAGAACAAGAAGCACACCAAAAAAGACAAGCACAAACCCAGTCTGAGCAAGCTGCTGGCAGATGCTGATCGGGGATAAAAAGACCTCCCTGCGCGGCATCGAGTCGCTGGCTAATGCCGGTCGGGCTTAATTATGAATGGACCTACGGAGGCTTGCCGGTCGAAGCTTACCTATACTCTTTGTAAACTTGCTCACTCATCTTCAATGTCTCTTTGGACGCGTATCTAATTAATTACCTATTTCGATGCTTCTCCGTACTTGATCTTCAAAAAGTCCTCTCCCGTGATCCTAAAGCAATCGTATGGGAACCCTTGGAAGATTAGGGACTCTGCTGTGTTGCGAGCGGCACGACTGCCGGGATATCGAGAGGAAAATTGGGCAGTTTTTGCAGGTGTGCGCAGGGGAGCGCGGAAAAATATAACGGAAAGCCGTTTGTTAAAGAATTTAATACGGGTTTAATGAAGTCCTAAGTTGGCTGGCGCAATCTGAACGGGAATCGACGGGTGGATGCTTTAGTCATCTGCGGAAGTTCGTTCTTCCGGCAGTTGGCCGGGCAGCCACAAAAAAACAAGGACCCTCATAAGTGCCGTGGTGCGACGGCGCTGAAGGTCACTGAAGGCAATGTAAGGCAAGAACTGGTTTCCGGGCCGGCAGATTTCACGCTTGATCTATCCAGTTTTTACTTTGGCTATGCAACAGTGTTCGTCAGCCGAATCGAAGCAACTTGTTCACCACACACATTGTCCGGTCAGTGGAGCACAACAAGGAGCGCTTCAAATGCTTTCCCAAAGCAAACTAAAAAAATTGGTCGTGCTGATACTTTCTCTCTGCGCGATCACACTACTCAGCGTCACCTACCTTTCTGCCAAAGGCGGCGGGGGTGGTGGTGGCCAAGACGGCGGCAACGGCGGCCAAGGTGGTAGAGGCGGAAACGACGGCGGCGGCATCGGCCTCCAGGCCGGCGGGCAAAGAGGTAAAGGCGCGAACGCCGGTGGCGGCGGTGGTGGAAATATTGGTGGCACTGGCAGCGGCAAAGGTGGAAATGGTGGCGGAGGAAATAATGGCGGCGGCGGTGGCAATCGCGGCGGAGGAAATGGCGGCGGAGGAAATGGCGGCGGAGGAAATGGCGGCGGAGGTCACGACGGTCGTGGTCTTGCTTCGCTGAAAACCATTACTGTCCCTGGTCCAACGGCTGCTGAGCTTGCCAACCTCATCCAGGACAAGAACGCGGCTATCGCGCTGGGCAAAGCTTTTTTCTGGGAAATGCAATTTGGCAGCGACGGCCAGACAGCCTGCGCTACTTGCCATTTCAATGCTGGCGCGGACAGCCGCACCACCAACCAGGCTGATCCTGGCTTGCGACGCGTTGATGGCAACGGCAATCCCGCTGCGGACTCAACTACTTTCTATCCAGGCTTTGGACCGAACCATGCTCTC
The DNA here is from genome assembly GCA_049802955.1 of Candidatus Angelobacter sp. Lineage (GTDB taxonomy): Bacteria > Acidobacteriota > Terriglobia > Terriglobales > Acidobacteriaceae > Angelobacter. The sequence continues at coordinate 1,719 of JBARNL010000710.1, read as the reverse complement.
AGCCTGAGTGATTTTCCTCTGCACACCTCGTTCCGCGACAACAACAACATTGTGGGTTCGCAGGGTGTGCTCCGTAATAACTTTAATGACGTGGTGCTTGGCCAGGCCGCGGAAAACGAGACTTCCGTTGCCGATCCCGTCTGGAGCATTTCCGACGGCAATGGCGGCACTGTAAACGTGCGCCGGTCAACGCCGCGCAACGCGCCTCCTGTAATCAATGCGGTATTCAACTACCGCAATTTCTGGGATGGCCGCGCGCAACGCACTTTCAACGGCGTGAATCCTTTCGGCGCCGGTGATCCTAACGCGAAGCTTATCTCGGTCGATCCCAGCAATCCGAATGCGACCATCGAAGTGACGCTTCGCTTGTCAAACTCTTCGCTGGCATCGCAATCCGTCGGGCCTCCGGGCAGCGACGTTGAGATGTCCGCCACGGGGCGTCCGTTTGTGAAGATCGGCAAAAAGATGCTCATGCTCACTCCGCTGGCGCTGCAACAGGTCGCCCCAGACGATAGCGTTCTAGGCGCACTCAGCGCGGCCCCGGCCAACGGCTTGAATACTACTTATATCTCCATGATCCAGGCAGCTTTCCAGCCTAAGTGGTGGAGCTCTAATGTGGTAGTTGACGCAAACAGCAACGCCCTATTCAATGGTACGCCACAGAATACCGATGAGTACTCACAGATGGAATACAACTTCTCTATGTTCTGGGGAGTAGCTATCCAGATGTATGAGTCAACTCTGGTTTCAGACAGTTCACGCTTTGACCAGTTTATGGAAGGCAACCGCTCTGCTCTTACTTCGCTTGAGCAGCTCGGCCTGAATCGATTTGAAGGTAAAGGCGGCTGCATCAACTGCCACAACGGCGCGGAATTTACGGATGCAACAATTTCCAACGTTCTGCACCACGCCGGCTCAGTAGTTGAGCAACTGCCCGGTGGACGCTGGCATGATATCGGCTTCCACAACATCGGCGTGCGCCCAACCGACGATGATCTGGGTATCGCGGCTTCTGATCCTTCAGGATTAGCATCGCTTTCCGTGGCCCAGCTCGCTTCCATGGGACAGGTCAGCGGAACTTCAGTCCCGGCCGGCGCGCCCGTTTCCGTAAGCGGAGCAGTTAAAACGCCCGGACTGCGCAACGTCGAACTGACCGCGCCGTTTTTTTTGAACGGCGGCCAGGCCACGCTTGAGCAGGTGGTGGACTTCTACAGCCACCGCGGTGATTTCCCGTCCGCGGACATGGACCCCAATCTTGAACGGGCAAGCTTTGGCACGCTGGATAAACTGGCGGTCGTGGCTTTCCTGAAATCGCTTACCGATGAGCGAGTGCGCAGCCAGAGCGCGCCCTTTGATCATCCTTCCATCACCGTCCCCAACGGCGGAGTGGTGACGAACGGAGTTTTGACGGAACAAACAATAACTATCCCAGCTACCGGCGCAGCCGGCGGAGCGCCCCTGGCCAAGTTCTGCGATTCATTGGCCGGAGCGTCCCCGCAAGCCTGCCAGTAAAACGGTTTGTAAGATTTGAAAGATTTGCAAGTAGTTGATTAATCTTCGTTGCTTGATTTGAGTAAGAGGCCGCAAAAAAAGGCGGCCTCTTTTTTGTTTGCTGGGTCGAGATTGTGATCTGTCGCCCGGTCCGCAGGGTCTTTAGAGACATAGGTGTAGCTTCCCACAAGGATATCCCGTGTGACCGGTGGGTGGGCTGTATGACAC
>JBARNL010000709.1:0-4993 GCA_049802955.1 Candidatus Angelobacter sp. | reverse complement strand
TTGAAGGTGCTGACATGCTGTTCATTGATCCGGTTGAGTGCATCGATTGCGGCGCATGCGTGCCGGTGTGTCCGGTATCCGCCATTTTTGCCCTGGACGATCTGCCGGAAAAATGGAAAGAATACGCAGACAAGAACGCCAAGTATTTTGGCCGATAATCGGCGAAACAGATTTTCAGACGCGCGGCTGCCGAAGCTGCGCGTTTTTGTTTGCAGTATAGAAGGACTAACCACGAAGAACACGAAGGAACACAAACCTTTTTCTTTTGATGGATGGTCAATACCTTCGTGTTTCTTTGTGTCCTTTGTGGTAAATGGTTTTTAAACTTCCATGCCCAGGCAATCTGAAGCCCTGATTCTGCGCACCTATCCGTTCCATGAAGCGGACCTGCTGGTGACGTTTTTTACCCGCGCGGAAGGAAAGATCAGGGGCGTGGCCAAGGCGGCGAAGCGCTCAAAGCGGCGCTTTGGCGGCGCGCTGGAGCCGCTGACCCACGTGATCGCGCACTGGGAGGAAAAAGAAAAGCAGGAGCTGGTGCGGCTGGATTCCTGCGACATTATTTCTTCGCCGCTGGCGAATGAAGTCACGTATCCCCGGCTGGTGGCGCTCAGCTATGTAGCAGAAGTCATCGACCAGCTACTTCCTGACCGCGAGCCCAATGACGATATCTTCCGGCTCACGCTGGCCGTGGTCCATCATTTGAAAGCCGATTCCATCTGGATGCCGCTGACGTACTTTGACCTTTGGATTGTGCGGCTGATCGGCCTGCTGCCGGACCTGCATGCCTGCGTGATGTGTGGCGCGGTGCTGAACGGCAGCAAGGCATATTTTCATCCGCTGGCCGATGGGTTGCTGTGCGCCGACGACAAGCGGCTGGCGAGCACGGAAATTTCAGCCGACTCTCGCGCGCAAGCAACAGAGATGTTTCGCGCGCCGTTGAACCGCCTGAAAAGCGATCCCTGGGCGCGCAGTCGAGGCGCGGACCTTCGTCGCTTTCTGGCCCAGCGCATCGAGAAGCATATCGAGAAGAAGCTGGTCACGGCGACGATGCTGGAGAGGATTTAGCGTTCAGCTCTGAAATCCCGAAGCGAAGCGAGGGAGCCCTATCGCTACGAAAACCTATTGGGTCGCGAATTAACGCGAGGAACGCGAATCGGGATTATCCCGTGTTTCGGCGGGAGTGATAGCTGATCATGCCTAGAGTTTATCTTTAGCTAAAAGGTTCCCTCGCTGCGCTCGGGACTACGGAAGAATCTGTTAAATTAAATACTTCGCATGTCTAACTCCGCAGCCCTCACATACCAGGAACTTATCCTTCGCCTGCAGAATTTCTGGGCAGAGCGCGGCTGCGTGTTGCAGCAGCCGTATGATGTTGAGGTGGGCGCGGGAACCATGGCGCCGGAGACTTTTCTGCGTGTTTTGGGGCCAAAGCCGTACAAGGTGGCGTATGTGCAGCCTTCGCGCCGCCCCGCCGACGGGCGTTACGGCGACAACCCAAATCGTCTTTATAAGCACATGCAGCTTCAGGTGATTCTGAAGCCTCCGCCGGAAAACGTGCAGGAGCTTTATCTGGAGTCGCTGGCTGCTATCGGAATTGACCTGCGCAAGCACGACATCAAGTTTGAAGAAGACAACTGGGAAGCGCCCACGCTGGCGGCATGGGGCGTGGGGTGGCAGGTAATGCTCGACGGGCTGGAGATTACGCAGTTTACGTATTTCCAGCAGTGCGGCGGAATTGATCTTGATCCCATCTGCGCCGAGCTGACGTATGGGTTGGAGCGCATCGCGGCATTTCTGCAGGATGTGGACAGCATTTATGACATTGTGTGGGCGCGCGATCCGCAGACGGGCGCGGTGGTGAAGTATCGCGACGTGCGGTATCAGGATGAGCTGCAGATGTCGGTTTACAACTTTGAAAAAGCCGACGTGGAAAAGACATGGAAGCATTTTGAGATGTATGAGAGCGAATCGCAGGCGCTCATCAATCAGTTCAATACACTTTTGGCTGACAAGAATACGACGGTTGATGCGAAGTCCCGTTTTCCATTGCTTGCTGCTTACGAGCTTTGCCTGAAGTGCTCGCATCTTTTCAATCTGCTCGATGCGCGGGGCGCGATCTCCGTCACTGAGCGTGTAGGAGTCATCGCCCGCATCCGGCAACTTGCTGTGGGATTGGCAAAGGCTTATGTGGCGCAACAGAACGTCAGCGGTGAAGCAGTGAAGCTCCAGAAGGGAGGAGCGGCCTGATGCCCGACTTTCTGCTGGAGATCGGCACGGAAGAAATTCCCTCGAGGATGATTCAAGACGCCAGCCAGGAATTGCGGAAGCGCGTCGAGGAACTGCTGGCAAAAAATTCGCTTCCGCATCAAGGGATTAAGCGCTTGGAAACGCCGCGCCGGCTGGCGTTAATTGCGTCCGGTATTCCCGCCACGCAACCGGATGTGCAGGAGCAACTTACCGGGCCCGCTACCAAGGTCGCATATAAGGATGGTCAGCCTACTCCGGCGGCGCATGCCTTTGCAAAGAAAGCTGGGGTTGATGTTTCGCAGTTGCAGACCGTGACTACGCCCAAGGGCGAGTATCTTACCGCACTGGTTACGAATAAAGGCAAGCCGGCAGCACAGGTTTTGACGGAACTTCTTCCTAAAGAGATTGCTTCAATTTACTGGCCTAAGAATATGTACTGGCGCGCGGGCAAGCCGGAAAGATTTGTCAGGCCGGTGCGCTGGATTGTGGCGTTGCTCGATGGCGAGGTCATTCCGCTGGAGTTTGCGGGCATCAAGGCAGGGAACCAGTCGCGGGGACATCGCATTCTCGGTCCCTCGCAGGTTGCGATTGCTTCTCCCTCGCGCTACGCAGAGACAATGCAGGGCGCGCACGTGACAGTATTAAGCGGCGATCGCGAGTACAAGATACGTAAAGCTTTGGATGCGGCCACGCGAACGGTGTCCGGCGCACGTTGGCGGGAAGACGCCGAGCTGCTCAAGACCGTGGTGAACCTGACAGAGTGGCCGTCGGCGATTCTGGGCAGCTTTGATAAAGAATATTTGTCACTGCCGGAAGAAGTGCTGGTAACGGTGATGCGCGATCACCAGAAATATTTTGCCGTTGAGGATGCGGCTGGAAAGTTGGCCCCACATTTTCTGGCGGTGCTGAATACGGATGGCGATCCGGATGGGTTGATTCGTCACGATAATGAGCGCGTGCTGCGAGCGAGATTTAATGATGCGCGGTTTTTCTGGGACACCGATCAGAAGACGCCGCTGGTTAATCGCGTGGAAATGTTGAAGGCAGTGACGTTCCAGAAGGATCTGGGCAGTTACGCGACCAAGGCCGAGCGCACAGGCAAGTTAGCGGAGAAGCTTTGTGCCGCGCTTACAAAGTCGGGCTTAAAAGTTGATGGCATCGCGGTACAGGAGGCCGCGCGGCTGGCAAAGACTGATCTGACAGCGGAACTGGTCAAGGAGTTTACCGAACTGCAGGGCATCGTCGGCGGCTTGTACGCGAAAGCGCAGGGCTTACCGGAGAATGTCGCAACCGCGATTTACGATCAATACAAGCCGGAATCAACCGAAGACTCTGCGCCGCGAACGTTGGAAGGCGCGGTGCTCTCCATTGCCGATAAAGCGGACAGTATTGCCGGGATGTTTGCGCTTGGTCTGGTGCCATCAGGATCGAAAGACCCGTTTGCGCTGCGGCGGCAGGCCAATGGAATAGTGAAGACCATCGTCGAGCACAAGCTGCCATTGAATCTGGCACAGATTTTGGCAGACGCACGCGATGGATATCAGGGAAGCGAGGCCGAGAAGAAATTCACTGTGAGCGGAGAGGCTTACGTGCAAGCCGTTCGAAGCTTCTTCCGCGAGCGCCTGGAGTTTTATTTGCGCGACGTGCTTGGAGTGGCTTATGACGTGGTGAATGCAACTTTGGCAGCCGGAACCGATGATGTGGTGGATGCCGTCGCGCGGGCTGAGGCTGTGGCCAAGGTTCGTCCGTCGAGCGACTTTGAATCAATATCGGTGGCATTCAAGCGGATGAAGAACATCCTGCGGCAGGCGGCAGAGACAAAGAAGAAGGTTGCTGAGCCATTCAATCCGTCGGCGCTGAAAGATGTGGAAGAAAAGAAGCTGGCTGAGGCAGTTCCTTTAGTCGCGAAGAAAGTAAAAGAATTGAGCGCGTCGCGGCAGTACGAATCGGCGCTGCATGAGATTTCACGGCTTCGCCCATCCATCGATGTTTTTTTTGACAAGGTAATGGTGATGGTGGACGATGAGAATCTGCGGGCACAGCGGCTGGGTTTGCTGCAGACGTTGGTGAATGAATTTTCCAGCATCGCAGATTTTTCTGAGATTGTGACCGAGAAGAAGTCGTAATTGGTTAGAAACGTGTCGCCCCGCTGGGGCTTAAATCTCTTTTTTGCCTCACCCACCCTTACGGCTTCGCGTCCGCTCGCCTCAAGGTCGGCTAGACTCTTTCGCACCTCCGACGCTGGATTTTGGAAGCGCAAACGTCTTTACTTTTTTCGCACCGAGTTATTGGATATTTCCGCGCCGAGTAATTTTGAAATAGCAGAGTTCAAGAGAGCACCTTGAGACGGCATGGCAAAGGAGGCATTCTCGGGGTCCTTCGACTCCTCCTCGGTCGCGTTCGCTCGTTCGGAGTCGCTCAGGAAGACAGATTGAGAGAGCGTTTTCGCCGGCCATGAAAGGGTTGCACTTACATTCTTCTGAGAACGCCTTGAGACGGCATGGCAAAGGAGGCATTCTCGGGGTCCTTCGACTCCACCTCAGTCGCGTTCGCTCCTTCGGAGTCGCTCAGGAAGACAGATCAGAGAGAGCGTTTTTCGCGGCCCTGAAGGGCCGCTCTTCCACCAATGCTTCGCAAAGCGCCAAGCAGTTAGCAGAATGTTCACTGAACAAACAAGGATAGTGTTAGAGTAGGTAAGTTAAAGCGCACAGCCGAGGGTGGCTGTGCCACATGAGTGATTTGAACC
>JBARNL010000708.1:0-5035 GCA_049802955.1 Candidatus Angelobacter sp. | reverse complement strand
TTCTTGGGGTCTGCCATGCGCTCGCCGAATGTATGCAGCCAAATTACTGTTTTTCCTACTTCCACGGCTTCGGAAAAAAATTTCGGGTCGGCGGTAATTGGAATTCTTAGGCCCGGCGTTGATAGGTCCTCTTGAAAGCGCGCCGTAAAAGCGGGATGCGCTGCGATCGCGGCGATGTACGCGACAAGCTCTTCAGCGCTTACCGTCGTCCCATATCTTTCAGACAGGAAGGTAAGCAATTTGGGCGGCATGTTTGGAAGTGTTGCTTTCTTATCGCGCCAGAGCGGGAAGACGCGGCCACCAAAAGAACCTTTGTAGTGATCAAGGTCCGGTACAAGGCCCGTAAGAGTCAGCGCCGGGCCAGTGGACGGTGATGTTCGTGATAGCGCGGTGAGATAGATTTGCCGATCAGAACGGGACATCCACAGTTCCGCATTCGGCTGGGTGATCACGCGTATGTCAGGAATTATCCATTGGTGATTGAAGGACCGAAACCCGTATTGAACTGGCGCGGGACAAGCATTTTTTTCATCAAATAGTGGTTTTGGGTTCGGCTCGTAGCCAGGTAGGCCTTCATGGACCACTGATCGGATATGACGATCAGCGGGTTCCCCCTCGCGAAGTGTCGCGTGAAACAAGTGTTCCTTTTGGTTGGGTGCAGCCGCAATAAGCGTTTGCCACCGACGAAATAGGGACTGCGCATCGGGCGCTATAACCCAGGTGCGCTTCGGTTGGACTCCGGAGCCGTTATAGACAAATAATTCCTCTAAGTAAGGATAAGTCGCCCAGGCACCTTGCGACGCAGGTAAGAAGGGGGCCCGCCATTCGGACGGGCATTCGATCCAGCCTTCGTCCCCCAGTGCTATCTTGCTGAGGGCCGTGAACTTTTCCTTACGATGACCATTCGGCAATGATCGAAACAAAACCTTTGCCGGCGTCGTTGCAACGCTATCAGACGACCGCGAAGCGAGCACTATGCAAACAGGTTGTTGAACGCCTTGAAAGATGCGCGTGTTCACTTCAGGCTGATGTCCCTCAGGCGAGCAATCAATGACCCAAATGTCATCACATGTGCGGCGCAAGTAGTCGCGCATCTTCTGAAACCCAGGGCCATTGAGAAAGCCGGCAACAGTGATAAAACACACAATGCCTGTGTTATGCGCCGGGTCATGATCGAAAACCTTCCAAGTGGCCCAACGCCAGAAATAAATGTAGAGGTTGCGCAAGTGTTTAGCATGCGCTCCGGCGCCCCATTCGCGGGGTGGTATCCAATCCATCAGAGGTGCTGGCTTTGCTGCATTCTTGCCTGCGTCTTCAACCCAGCCACCACGCCCCATTGCTTTCTCTTTATATGGAGGATTGCCGATTACCACCGTTATCGGCTCGTCACGTTTTATTTTGTTTGCATCTTTGCGGGATTTTGCTATTGCGGCCACGATTTCAGGGAACCATCCAGCGTCGTCCTCGGGATTGCCCAGGGTATCTGTCACAAACATCCGCGGTTGCGTGGTTGGTGGCGCTCCAGTCAAATCAACGATTTCAGCGAGGATTCGCAGTTGAGCGACAGCGAAAGGGCCAAGTTGCATTTCAAAAGCGATCAGCCTCTTTACAGAAGCGTTAATGGCACCTTTTACCGCACCCTGCCCTTCATCTGCTTCAACCGCTTCCGCAATCCTGCGCAGCACACCTAAGAGAAAGGTCCCGGTTCCCACTGCGGGATCGGCGAGCGTGACCGATGGTGACGCAAGCCCCGCATGTTGGCCGAATCTAGATCTGAGCGCTTCATCTACCAGCGCCACCATGCCGCCGACGACCTCGGGAGGCGTGTAATATGAGCCGGTTTGCTTCCTTAGCTCGTTATCGTAAACAGCAAGAAAATCCTCGTAAAAATAAAGCCATGCCTCTGGGTTATTCTTGCTGATCTTGGCCCAGCTGACAGCGTCGAGCACGCGGGTCAGCGTTCCTAGTGAAGTCTTGAGCGTGGCTTGGTTCTCCGCGTTGTCAGTCAGTAATTTGAGGGCTGCGCCAATTAGAGAGCTTGTCTTGCTGAGCTCAGTAGCGACTTGCTGAAGTCCGCTAGCCAGTTTGATCTCTTTGGCACGGGCCATCAGCATGCCGAACGTAACCGCCTGAGCGTAGCCATCCGCAAATCTTTCATTTGTCGCATCTGGAAAAAGCAGCTTTCGCCAATCTTTGGCTAGCGACGTGAGAGCCTCGCTGCCTAGCCCTAGTTGTTCGGTGACTTCATCACGTAACAAGTGGCAAAGGCGGGCCGTTGTATGGGCCAAGTCTCTCGCACTGCTTGGTGCGATAGGCTCCCATCGCAAAAACTGCTCGAAGATATTTAGCAACTTCGGCGGGGCTTGGAGCTTGTTGCCGGACGACTCAATGTCTCCACCCAAAGCGACCACTGAATCCACCAATTCGCCATTCTGCCAAAGGCTGAACGCGTTTCCGTCTGTGTAAACCAGATTTGGTAGCGAGCGGAGCTTTTCCCACTGCTCTTTGTCATGCGCGTCTTTGAATTTCCTTGGATCAGCGCCCTTTCCTGGGGCTTTTAATTCAACGAACCCCACCAGCGCATTGTGGACTGTGACAGCGTAGTCGGGTCGAGTCTTCAGATCGCTTAGCGATGATTCCCCAACGGGGGTGACCTTTGCTTTAGACAAATTAACAATTTCTGCGAGGTCCGCCAGAAGCTGTTCAAACGGTGCGCGAAGCTGATCTTCCGGCTGGCCGGTGGCTGAAGGATTGGACAGTTTCTCTTTGGCTTTGGCTCCGAAGGATGCGATGGCCGAACTAAGCGTTACTTTCATGGGCTGGTCTACTTTATCAAATCAATGGCTGGCCCACGGTACCCAATGAAAAACACCGCCCCTGCTAGAATCCCTGCGTGCAAAAACCAACCGTCCCTGATGCTATCCAGCCACCTGCGGGTGAAGAACTTGTATTCATGGCGCGAGCAACCGGCTTCCAGATCTATGTCTGCCGGCCGGACGCTGACGGCAAGCCTGCATGGACGCTGAAAGCGCCCGACGCAGAGTTATTTGACGAGCAGGGCAAGTTAATCGGGAAGCATTTTGGCGGCCCCACATGGCAGCTCAACGACGGCAGCCAGATCACCGGCAAGATGGCTGCCAAGGCCGACGCGCCTGATCCCAAGGCTATCCCATGGCTTCTGGTGGCGGTGACCGGACATTCCGGAAACGGCAAGCTGAGCGGTGTGACGTCTATCCAGCGGGTGAACACCGTGGGCGGACTTGCACCACCTTCTTCAGAATGCACGGCGCAGAGCGGGGAGGTGGAGTTCAAGAGCAGTTATTCCGCGGACTATTACTTCTACGCGCGGCAGTGACTGCGGCGACTCTAACGAAAAAGTCCCCCCAAAAACACCGTCATCCTGAACACTCTCCGCAAAAGCGATTCCTACCTCGGCGCACAGTTCCGCCGCCTGCGAACCCGGTTGGGAGCCCCGGTCGCCATCAAAGCTATGGCCGCCAAGCTAGCTCGTTTGGTCTATCGCATGCTGCGCCACGGACTCCACTTCGTCGATCACGGAGCAACATTCTATGAAACCAAGCATCGCCAACGAGAGGTCAATCTGCTGAAGCGAAAAGCCGCCAACCTGGGATTCCAAATCCTTGAGACACCAGCAGCTTAGAGTGGAGTTTCTGGAGAGGAAACACGATATTCCGCTGGCGGTTGATTACGTCGCGCTCCCAATCCTTCAAGCTCATGGCGGGAAATGATACACGAGCTCGTGCTATAATCTACCTTGTTTTCCTGCGCTTATGGCGCGTGCCGCCTCTCCTTGTTGGCTGCGTAAATCTTTGATTCTCTGAGGTTATCCACATGTCCGGCCACTCAAAATGGGCCACAATCAAGCATAAAAAGGGCGCGCTGGACGCGAAGCGCGGCAAGATATTTACCCGTCTGATCAAGGAAATCACCATGGCCGCCAAAAGCGGCGGAGGCGACGTGGAAGGCAATCCGCGCCTGCGCACGGCTGTTGCAGCCGCCAAGGCGGAAAACATGCCTGCCGACAACATTAAGCGGGCTATCCAGCGCGGCACCGGTGAACTTGAAGGCGTGAACTATGAAGAAATCACCTTTGAAGGTTATGGTCCCGGCGGCGTGGCACTGCTGGTGGAGGTTACCACCGATAATCGCAACCGCACCGTAAGCGAGATCCGCCACGCCTTTACCAAGGGCGGCGGGAATATGGGTGAGGCCGGATCGGTCTCCTGGATGTTCCACAAGAAGGGTTCTATCCTGGTTTCCAAGGCGAAATCCAAAGAAGACGATCTGATGAACATCGTTCTTGAATGTGGCGGCGATGACCTGAGCGACGATGGCGAGAACTGGGAAATCACCACTCCGCCTAACGCGTTCGAGCCCGTGCTGGAAGCGGTCAAGAAATCCGGCGCCGAGGTTGTGCATTCTGAAATCGGGATGATCCCCCAGAACTATATGAAGCTGGAAGGCGCAGCCGCCAATTCGATGATCCGGCTGCTGGAAACGCTGGAAGACACTGACGATGTCCAGAACGTTTATTCCAATTTTGACGTAGACCAGAAAACGCTGGAAGAAGTCAGTTAAACTTAATCACTACGTAACGGCAGATGCGGCCAGAGATACTGGATTCGATTTGCCGTTTTGCTTCTTAAACGACCGGCAGCCGTCTTAAACTTCACAAAAATATGAATGCTCCCGCAGTGGCGCAGCCAGCACCGTCTTCTCCGAAGCTTATTGCTCCGCTTTGGCATACTGCGCTGTTTTACTTGCGTTGGGCGGGATTGCGGCGTGGGGAGCGCATCGGCATGGCTTGCCGGCCTTTGGAGAATCGCGAGCAGCCGGTTACCTAATTACGATAGGCTGGGAGTGGTTGCTGTTTGCGCTGGCCGCCTGGGGAATACGGCTGGGCGGAGGCTCGATTTGGAACGTGATAGGTGGAAGCTGGCCAACGGCAAAACAATTCGGTCGTGACCTGGGGATCGGAGTCCTTTTTCTTGCGGGATCCAATGTCGTGCTGGCG
>JBARNL010000707.1:0-2304 GCA_049802955.1 Candidatus Angelobacter sp. | reverse complement strand
TGAGCGATCCGACTTTGCTGGCAATCCTGGCCAGAAATTTTCGATCTAACAGAACACTCGATACCACCATCGCGTGGGCCTGGGAATCGTGGTGAGAATTCGCAGCGCGTAGGTAAATGTGTCCTTTGTCGCTGACTAGCCCTGCAAACCCATCTCCAACCCAGGCTGGGAGAGAAGACTTGGGTAGCACGGCAATTGATCGTCCGGGAAATGCCTGATCGGTCTCAGCAATTTTTTCCGGGGTGCTGCTGTGGCGTGTGATTTCCTCTTCGGCAGCTGCGTTGGCAGCGCCCAGGCGGTTCGCTTCCGCTTTGATCTCAGAAACGGCGCTGAATATGGCCAGGTCGCCCAGCACCAGATATCCGGACAAAAGGGCAATTGCCACCGCCAGCGTGACCGGGACTCCGCCAATAAAAAGGTAGGTAACGATCAGGCGGTTGCGTACGCTCCACATTACGTTGTCGCGAAGCCATCGCAGGGCAAGCCACAGCAGGAGCATGGATATGATCCAGCCGAGAAAAACTTTCCATCCTCCCAGCGCGTCAGCAGCCGTTGTGGCGTGAACTGCTTTGAGCAGCCATTGCAATACAAGCAGTACTGCTTCTATACCGGCCAGATAAGCGGTGGCAATCGCCAGGCGGGTGTGCGGAATCATGCCCGCGGAGGCCAGTTTGCGCGTGATTGTGGACCAGAAAGCCAATCATTACCGATTATATCGGGGGGCGGGTTCGACTGCTGAAAATCGGTTTGGATAAATTATGAATTGACAGTCTTACTCGACAAAGAGGAAATTGGCGGTTAAAGGCGTTCCAGCAGCTCGTGATGGAACTGGTGGCTGTGGGCCAGGCTCAACCCTCCGGCAGCAGCCCTAAGGCGCTGGTAGGAGCCAAGAGCGTCAATGCCAAAGACATGCCGCATTGAAGGCAGGCTTGGTGACGGGAGCAGAAGACTGAAAGGAGAGGGCAAAACCAGCCACAACTTCAACTTGGCCAACGCCAGAACGGAATATTAGCGGAACTCGGTGGCTGCCTGCACCAGCTCCTGCGCCAGAACCTGCCGCTGCCGGACTGTCTCAGTGTCATTAGCGTGTGCAAGCGCTTCCATGTTGCCCCATTCAATCAGCACCAGGGCGTTATGCGACATGCGCAGCAAATATTCACGCAACAGATGGATTCGCCGCCGCTGCCACTCGGCAAACTCCCGCGCTGACATTCGCATGCGGAAATTGGTTTCCTGCGCGGGATCCAGCAATGACTCAAGCTCATCGTGCTCCGCCGGCCGCAGAAAAGACGTTACATCTTCAAAGCTGCGTCTGGGATACTTGCCGCGAAACTGAATGGCGGTGTAAATGGCAAATAACAGCAGAATGCCAACCAGGAATATTGTGATGATATCGAACATCATCTCCCTAGAATGCCTTTCACAATCTTAGTATGGCGCCTGACTTCAGCGATCATCTGTTCCGGAGTAAGGGCCGCAGCCCATGCTGCCTCTGGCCGCCCGGACTCCGCCTTTAGAAAACTAGCCAGCCAAATGGCCACCCCAATAATGTACGCGATAGGAGGGGCAATTCTAACAACAGGATCGAATTTCGTTCCAAATTCGGAACGCAGCAAGTAGGCCACCAAGGTTCCGGCAGAAGCGACGCCGAATCCCAAAACGACCCCGAACGCGTGTTGGCGCCAGTGAATATGGAAAAATTGAATAAGGACCACGAAAATGGCAAAAATCGCGAACTGGAGCAATCCCACCCCAATCTCAAGGGTAAATAAGGTTACCGTTAGGATACTGTGAGCGGCTCTGGGTAGTAATAACATTCGAGCAATGGCGATCCCGATCATGATTATCCCAATGGTTGGAAACAGCGCTCGGAACCAAAACATGCCATAAAAATTTCGAAATACCGAACGAACCGCTTCCTGCAGTGAGAAAAATGCAAGGATTACGTAGAAAGCTTCGCTCGTCCAGTAAACGTCAAAATATAGCAATGGCATGTTCTGGACTGCCAAACCAGTTACGGCGCTGATCACCGAGAACATCGTGAATAAGAAAAATATCGGGAATTGCGCGTAGTTACGCGTCTTCAAAAGTAATAGGCACAAGAATGCCTGAAGTCCTGTGCCTATTATGGCCAATGCTAATTCGAAGCTCTTCATGAAAGAATGGCCAAGCTTAAATCAGCAGCTTTCTGGTAGCAAACTTATTTCAAGTGCAATGGCGGGAAAGGTGGAGTGGGCAAAGGCCCGCTCGCGCTAGCCCGGACCGAACTGAAACCAACGAATAACAACATTCCCAACATAATCC
>JBARNL010000706.1:0-9592 GCA_049802955.1 Candidatus Angelobacter sp. | reverse complement strand
AAGCCCTGCAACTGCCGCAGCACTTGCAGCGTGCCATGCTCAGAGCGCGCCTGCGTCCCCGGCGCAACATGCTGCCAACGCAGCAGCCAGCGCATGAAAGTAGCCGATGTCACTGGCTCTATCTGTTTGCGCAACGTCCCCAGCGTCAGGCGATGAATTCGCGCCAGCAGGCGGCGCTCCGACCACTGCGTTTCTTCACCAAGGGTCTTATCAAAATTTCCACGCAGAATCAGACCGGTGGTTTCAATGCGCAATAATGTTTTGTCGATTTCGGCGGCAGGCAGATGGAGCAGCGTGGCTAATATGCCGGCAGTGGTGGGACCCAGATGTGTGAGCCAGCCCGTGACTATTGTTTTGAGTGCGTCTTCTTGAGAGAGCGTTTCGCCGTCAACCACTGGTAGCTGGTCTTCAAATTGAGCATCTGGATAGATAGAAAGGAATGTTTTGGCTTTTTCCGCCGAGACCCAGAAGTATTCATCCATCGCAGGCGAGGGCGTCTCCACCCCAGCGCGCGCAAAACCGGCACGCTCCGGGGACCCCGATGCCTGCGGTCCAAAACCATTGTGGACCGCAGCCGCCCCCGGCTGCGCGGATACAACTCGTGGTATTCGCGCTCTGGTTGCGCGGTTCGACTGCCGCAATGATTCAAAGAAATCCGTCCATGCTTCCGCGGGCGAACGTCCGTCGGGTGGAATGAAGTTTTCCGGTACAGCAATTAATGTGTGCAACGTATCGGCCAGTTCGTCGGCATCACGCACGTCAGGCCATGCGTCGGAGCGGACTTCAGTAATTGCTGCCGGATCAAGCGCGCCCACTTCCTGCAAGACTGATTCAGGCAAGCTCCGGCGCATCTCAACGGCCCGCGCACGGCGCTCTTCCAGCGGAGCATCGTCCAGATAAGCATAGGGATTGCTGTTCAGTATCTCGTGCGAGAAGACCGAAGGAACCGGCGTATCGACGGCAATGCATTTGATCTCGCCTGACCGCATTTTGCGCAGGAGATCTTTGAGTCCTTCAAGGTCCAGCGCTTCCTGAAAAATATCTTTCATTACCTCGCGCAACAGGGGATGGTCCGGGACCACGATGGGTCCATCGGCATTTTCCTGGCACTGCGCAACGTCCGGAAATACCGAGGCCAGCAAGTCAGCCGAGCGCGTGCGCTGTATCTGCAGTGGGATTTTTTTGCCGTTCCAGTAACGCAGAAGAGCAAGCGCGCGATTTGCGTCCCAGCGCCAGCGCGTTTCCAGCAGCGGAGAGAGCAACGCCGCCTGCTGCAAGACTTCCTTCACCGTATTCTCATGCAGGAAGTGGAAAACATCGGCCAGCGGGAAGCTGTGCTGCTCTGCCAAAGAAATGTTTACGCCATTGTCTGTCGCAGCCGCCTGCAACTCAAAGTTGAATGAGACGCAGAACCGCTTGCGTAAAGCGAGTCCCCACGCTTTGTTGATGCGCGCGCCGAACGGCGCATGAACGACAAGTTGCATGCCTCCGCCTTCATCAAAGAAGCGTTCGGCAATCACCGTGTGGGTGGTGGGGACAGCGCCCAGCACAGTCCGCCCGGTCACAATGTATTCAATGGCCTGCTCCGCGCCGGAATCGTCCAGTCCGCACTCGCGCTTGAGCCATTCCACGGCGTTCAGCACTTCTGGCGATTTTTGATTAACAAACCCGGGCACTGTGTTGGGCGTGAAATCGCTGATCCTCTGGCGCAGTTCGCCAATTTGTCGAGATAGCTCTTCCGTGCGTCCCGGCGCTTCGCCCAGCCAGAACGGGATTGATGGCGGCGCGCCATGGGCATCTTCCACCAGAATGCGTCCTGCCGCTTCCACGCGGCGAATGCGCCAGCTCATGTTCCCCAGCAGGACGATATCGCCTTTCAGGCTTTCCACGGCGAAATCTTCATGCAGGGTGCCTACGATAGTTCCTTCCGGTTCGGCAACTACGGTGTAGAGCGCCGTTTCAGGAATCGCGCCGCCATTCATAATGGCGATCATTCGGGCGCCGCGACGCGCTTTAAGCCGTTTGTTCACACGGTCGCGATAGAGATATGCGCCAAAGCGGCCACGCTGGGACGCAATGCCATCACCCAGCATGGTCAGCAGGTCGTCAAAGTCCTTGCGCTCGAGCTCGCGATATGGATAAGCGCGCGTGACCAGCGCAAAGAGCTCGTCCTCACCCCATTCTTCTACGGCGCAAATCGCCACAATCTGCTGCGCCAGGATGTCGAGTGGGGATTCGGGAATCATCAGCCGGTCAAGCTCTCCATGATGGATAGAGCGCACCAGCGCAGCGCATTCGATCAGCTCGTCGCGCGTAGTGGGAAAAAAGCGGCCTTTGGGAACGGCGCCGCGCCAGTGGCCGGCTCGGCCAAAGCGCTGCAGTGAAACGCCGATCGACCGCGGCGACCCAATGTGCAGAGCTAGATCGACATGGCCAATATCAATACCGAGTTCCAGTGACGCCGTGGCCACTAGGACTTTAAGTTTGCCATCCTTGAGCTTGCTCTCTGCGTCCAGACGAAGCTTGCGCGCCAAACTGCCATGATGCGCTCCCACAACATCCTCGCCCATGCGTTCGGCAAGGTTAAAAGAAACGCGCTCAGCCAGGCGGCGCGTGTTCACAAAAACCAAGGTCGAGCGGTGCTGCTGGACCAATTCACAGATGCGGTCGTAAATCTCGTCCCAGAGTTCATTGCTGGCAACCGGTCCAAGTTCCTGGCCAGGGACTTCAATCGCCAGGTCCATCTGGCGCTTGTGTCCGATGTTGACCACCACAGGATCAGGACGGTTGTTGCCGGTAAGAAAGTGGGCCACTGTCTCAATCGGTTTCTGCGTGGCAGAAAGGCCGATGCGCACCGCGCGATTCACTGTTAATGCATCCAGCCGCTCGAGAGAAAGAGTGAGGTGAGCGCCGCGTTTGTCATCGGCCACAGCATGGATTTCGTCCACGATGATGGTGTTTACATCAGTAAGAATGCCGCGGCTCTTCTGGGCCGTGAGCAGGATGTAAAGAGATTCCGGCGTAGTCACCAGGATATGCGGAGGCCGCTTCAGCATCCGCTGGCGCTCCTTCATGAGCGTGTCACCGGTTCGGACGGCCGCCCGAATTTCCGGCATCAGCAACCCTTTTTCGCCGGCCAGCGCTGTGATTTCACCCAGCGGGCCTTCCAGGTTTTTCTGGATATCGTTGCCCAGCGCCTTCAACGGAGATATATAAAGGATTTCAGTACGGTCGGTAAGATCGCCGCTCAGTGCCTTGCGCACCAACCGATCAATACAGATCAAGAAGGCGGCCAGCGTTTTGCCGGAACCGGTTGGCGCCGAAATCAGAGTGGTGCGTCCTGCAAGGATGTGCGGCCAGCCCTGCTCCTGGGGTTCAGTGGGCGTACCGAATTTGTTGATGAACCATTCCTGCACCAGGGGATGAGCCCAGGCCAGAGATTCCGGAACAGGCGAAAGCATCCAGCTATTATAAATGAGATTCGTAAATAATTCGCCTGCAAATATCTCTTGTTCCACAGCGTTCTAAAAAGCGGGTCTAAATCGGTCTGAACCCATTGAGCGGGAGAACTATGTACTTCAGTAACTGAGCGCGGAGAGGACATCCAGCATCTCACGTTTTAAGCCACTTCTTTTTTTGAAGCCACTGTTTTCCGGGTCGTTTTCAAGAGCTGTTTTGCCACTTCTTCCGATGTCTAGGGTGTCACAAATATTAGGCGATCAAGGATTAGACAATGGAAGATCTCTCAGATCAGATTGAAAACATTACTCAAGAATTGAAGGCCCTACAGGTAAAGTTGCGCTGGTCCACGTTCCAGGACGCCGATTCCAGCGATCAGGACCGCATCCTGAATAATTTGCTGAATGGCGGATTAGGCCATGACCTGAAGAAGGCGGTTGATCTTCTCAGCCAATTTCTGTGGTGTTATATCGAGTCCGCCGCGGCGCGAATCAATGCGGATGGGGTCGACTACGCGCAGCAAAGCCTCCGTTTATGCCAGGTCACGGAGATGCTCCGGCTTCTCCACCATTCAGCGTGCCCTCTGAAGGAGTCCCTGGCTTCAATTGAACAAGCAACCATGACGGTAGCCCGCAATGCGGAAGCAGCCGCCATGTACCGTCAATTAACCATGGAGAAGACTGCCTGAACGCAAGCTTTTCTCCCCTGTTTTGCAAATGATAAACAGCAAAACGGCTGCGCTAAAGCGCAGCCGTGTATTTTCTCGATCATGTTGTGAAGCGCATGAACTACTATTTATCTTCTTCCATATCGAAAACATGCAGAGTGTGGGTATCCGCATCTAAAGTTCCGTTGATCTTTACTTTCTTGCCCGCAAATTGTTCCGCTTTGACCTGATCGTCAAGCTTGTAGACTTCGTTCTTAACCACCAGAACGTAACTGCCTCCCATATCTTTCACGCAATGGCGGGTGCAGCTTTCTTCATCGGTTGCGCCCTGAACGCCACGCTTGGTCATCCACTCATGGGAATGCGCGTCAGAGTGCACGTTGAAGGCGCACTGGCTGTCCATAATGGCGCCATGCAGATTTACGGTGGCATCTTTGGGTTTATCTTTGGCAAAAGAATAGAACGATAAAAGCGCAACAGCTGCAAAGAAAAACGCCACGCGCCTTTTGTTTATCGATTTGTTCATGAGAAAGCTCCTTGAAATTGGGGCCTTGCTGCGATCAGCGCGTGCGTTTTCAGTCGCAACAAGAACTTATGGCAAAACCACAAATTTCATCCGCATGCCTTCATGCTCTTCACTGCAGATGACCGTACATAAAACTTCATACTCGCCGGGCT
This sequence comes from Candidatus Angelobacter sp., assembly GCA_049802955.1. Taxonomy (GTDB): domain Bacteria; phylum Acidobacteriota; class Terriglobia; order Terriglobales; family Acidobacteriaceae; genus Angelobacter. Next base: position 4,788 of record JBARNL010000706.1, on the reverse strand, counting down.
CAGCCGGAGCCGTGAGAGAAAACTCCTGCGTCCCCGGTTTTAATTCCAGGTCCCAACCGGTAACTTTGTGATGGTCCTTGGCCCGCAGCAGGGTAAAGCCATGGACTGTGCCGTCACGGTTCATTGTTTTGCCCTTGCGTGCGTTGATGCGCAGCAGCAGCGGCTCACCCGCTTTTACCGTGATCTCCGGATGGCTCATGCCCGCCATCTTGAAGTGACTATCTTTATCCGCCAACACTTCAATCACGCGTGCCTGACCGAATGATGGCATTGCCGAAAAGCAAAATATTGCAAAGATCGCTGATATTACCGAAAGCTGCGTGAAACGATTGCACCGGCATTTCATACTTAAAGCCTGCATCACTACTCCGTCATATAGCGCAGGATTAAATGCATATCCTGGTCAGTGATGGTGGCGCGAACGCGCATGTGGCGCACAATGGTGGCCATCATGCGCGGCGGAAATTTAGGCGGAGCGGCATGGCAGCGTCCGCAGTTGGAACGAAAACGTTTCTCGCCCTCTAAATGCATGTTTTCATTCTGGGCAGTCTGCTCCGCGGAAACAGCGGGGGCAGGAGAATCCTTGGCGGCATCCTTGCCGCCGCTGCTGGCATTGGCCATTAAGCCCAGCGACAGCGCGCTTGCCACCAGGAACGCAGCCAGGAAAAATTTCATCTTCATTGCGCGCCTCCTTGCGGCAGCATTGGCATAACAAAGCGATAGGTCATGCCCACCGTCCATAGGTTAGCGTCTCTGCCGAGTACAAACTGACGGCCATAGCTGGCGGATGCCCGGACATCACTGCGCAGGTAATAGTTCATGCCGAAATCGCCTTCATTTGTGTCTTCACCAAGCGCGCCCAGCTTTTTCACTGTAGCCGCGGAAAGGTTTGCGGCGGTAAAGAACTGCTCTCCGCGACCGACCAGTTCAAGCCGCCGCAGGGATGAAATCTGGCTGAGCCGATAGACTGACTCAATCCAGTAAGCACTGCCCTTGGTGCCAGAAGATCGCACATACTCCGACCGCACTGTTAATGGCGCGCGATTCGGTTGCCATTCCATGAACACGCCGGAAGCGTGCGGACGGTCTGCCTGCAAAACCTGTTGGAATGAAGCGCCTACTTCCAGCCTTTGGAGCGGCAGAAAAAAGCCGAGCCGTCCGCCAGTCGAGCGGTCGGTAGCCAGCAAGTGATGCGTGTTATTTGCGGAAAAATAAAGTGCGTAAGTAACGTTCAGGCTATCCGTCCCGGGAAACCCACCGCGCACCATGCCGCCCAGGCCAGAACCACTTGTGACAGGCGAAGTGAGCGGCCCGGTCTGCAAGGCTCGTATCCAGTTGGGCGCCAGCCGCTCGCCGTAAATGTTGAAAGGCGTGGTGAAGCGGCCTGCAACAAGCGTCATGTAACGATTGGCTAGGTAATCAATCTGGCCGTAAGCCATCCCGTAAGAAATGGTCCCGTTGTAATCGCCCTGTCCACCCTCGCTAAACGTGTCGGAATACGAGCCTTTGGCCTCAAGCAGCCACTTGTCTCCAATCGGCAGCAGTAAGAGAGGACTCACAGAAGGGGCATCCTGATACTGCCCGGCAGTGACACGAGTGAAATAGGCGGTTGAGCCGGTCAGGATAGGGACGGCTTTGAACCCGTCGGCGTTAAATCCGTCGTCCTGGGCCAGCAACGCGAGCGAAAAAAAGAAACAGAGACAGAGAAGACCCGCTTGCGCGACTTTGCTGGGCCACCTGACAAAACTGCAAACCATTGTTCTTCTTTCCTTTAATGCAGTTAAAGCTATCCCGGAATGCCTTCTTTATATCGGTATTGGCGCCGCAGGGACAACGGTACTGAGGTAACCGATGCATCATTTCCGAATCGGCGCTCACTTTATAAGGCAATGTGCTGAACAGGTACATTCCCGCTTCCTGTAATTTTGGCGCTGCACGTTGGGACGCTGAACTCGGTTATCCAACTCCGCAAAAAAACTGCGGCCAAAGCGGTGTGCAGAAGATCGAATTCTTGTCGAAGACGGATGGGGCGCACAGCTAAAGTGGGCCGCCGTTATATCATTGTGTTTTCACAATATTAAGAGAAAGCCGGAGAGGGCTTGCATGCCGCGTTACGAATACCGCAACATTCAGCCGCTGCCAGCGGCTGAAAAAGCGTTCCTGGACTGGATACAGAAACTCGACGAGCAGTTTGCCAACCGCAATGTCGAGCATCGCTGTCTGGTCGTCCGCAACGCGCTGCATGAGCTGTATATGGGCCGGCCCTATGCCGATCCGGCGCCAAACGCCCCTCTGGCAGAGCAGGCATTAGTGCACAGCTTTGATCCGCGCAACGCCTCGCTTGAGCCTGAGTATTATGGCGACGTGGACGCGGAGAAATATGCCGAGCGCAAACCCTTGATCTGGTTCTGGATGATGTTTGACCGCTCGCCCGTTGGCATCAATCACTGGCTGGGCTTCCGCGTGAGGGCGATGATCGCAAAACACGTGCTAAAACACATCGGCAAAAACGTAAAGATCTTTCACGGCGTAGAAGTTTCTTACGGCTACAATTTGACCATCGAAGACAATTGCACGATCCACAAGTACGTACTGTTAGATGACCGGGGCGAAATCGTCATCCATGAAAGCAGCTCGGTCTCCGATTACGCCAACGTCTATTCCCATGACCATGACCTGAATGACGGAATGATCGTGACTAACAGAAAGACCGAAATTGGCCCGCGCGCCCGCATCACATACCACGCAACCGTGATGAGCGGAGTGCGCGTGCATGAGCATGGCTTGCTGGGATCGATGGGAGTAGCGACGAAGGACATTGATCCATTCACGATTTCCGTCGGGATTCCGGCAAAGCCGGTCAAGGTAAAAACCATAGCGCCGCAGCAGAAGGCGGCCAGTGACAAAACGGGCACGTAGTGGTTGGCTTTTGTCTGAAATCCCGAACCCGCCGAAGTTGCGGGTGAGGGATCACTACTTCTTGGATTATGCGTTGGATCTATGATCTACTTCCCCTGCACTGGTTAGGCAAGGCTATTTTCTCTTGTCTTTTAAATTATGGCGGCTTATAGGGACCCCTCGCTGCGCTTCGGGGCTTCGGAAGAAACTGCTATTTGCTAAACTGCTAATTGCCGGTCGATGAGCAGTCGCCGCTCTCCATAAAATGACAGAACATCCAACGCAAAAATCACGTCCGCGTGTCCTGAGCGGCATGCGCCCCACCGGAAAGCTGCACCTGGGCAATTATGTTGGCGCGCTGCAGAACTGGGTAAAGCTGCAGAATACGCATGACTGTTTTTTCTTTGTGGCCGATTGGCATGCGCTCACGACTGACTATGACAACACGTCACGGCTGGCCGACAACTCATTGGAAGTGGTGCTGGATTTCTTGGCTGCGGGCCTTGATCCGGAAAAATGCGCGATTTTCGTCCAATCCCACGTACGCGAGCATGCCGAGCTGCACTTGCTCTTTTCCATGATCACGCCGCTGGGATGGCTGGAGCGCGTCCCATCTTTCAAAGAACAGCAGCAGCAGATGCCGAATAAAGACCTGCACATGTATGGATTCCTGGGCTATCCGCTGCTTCAGGCGGCTGACATCCTGATATATCGGCCCGATTTTGTGCCTGTGGGTGAGGACCAGTCAGCCCACATCGAGCTTACGCGCGAGGTGGCGCGCCGCTTCAACCATTTTTACAAGCTTAACGACAAAGCTGTATTTCCTGAGCCGCAGACTTTGCTCACGCCTTCACCCAAACTGCTGGGCACGGACAAGCGGAAGATGTCAAAGTCATACGGCAATTCCATCCTGCTGAGCGACGAGGCGGCGACGGTCGAGCAGAAGATCAAGAGTAGTGTAACGGACCGGCCCAAGCTCACGGACCATGGCAGTCCCGACCGCTGTCCGGTAGGCAATCTGCACCAGATCTTGAGCGATAAAGACCGCCTGGCCTACATCACCCAGGGCTGTACCGGCGCGACCATCACCTGCGTGGAATGCAAAGCGCTGGCGGTGGAAAGCGTGAACGCGCATCTGGCTCCCATTCGAGAACGGCGGCATGCGCTGGCGCAGAATTCGGCAAAGCTTCGGCAGACTATCCAACATGGAGCGCAGAAAGCCGTAGCAGCAGCCGAAGAAACCATGGCCGCTGTACGCGACGCGATTGGGCTCTTGCGGCTTGGCGCAGTGGCGGGATTGGCAGCGAAAGAAGAATCCACGGCGGCGCTTAGGGTCCCTGACGGTGCTGCCAGCGCCAGTTCTGATAAGGAAAGGCGCGAAATCATCACCAAGTCCTGGGTGGAGCAGGTGTCCAGGACGCATCTCCTCAAACAGGACAAGCCTGACACCTTCATCAGCCGAAAGGGCCGGAAGGTGGGCGTCCATACGGCCCAAGAGCGGGACAACGGCTGGTGGGAGTTCAGCTTTCCGGAGCGGGCATTAAATGTGCTGGTGCTTCTTGCTGAGGATCCAAAGGGGTTTCTGAGTGATTACGTTATACCGCCTAAAATTCTTCAAGAGCACTGGAAACAGTTCGAGCGCGAGCAAGGCGAAAAAGGCACGACCGTCCATATAAGGTTGAAAAAGGACACGGGAGGCCCATCGATCCTGCTTGAACAATCAAATTTACCGATCCAACAGTACCTGGGCGATTACAGCGCATTGCAATAGCAAAACCGAATTTCGTTAGAACTCCCTGAATCAGCATGGCGGAGGACACATTCTCGGGGTCCTTCGACGCGCCCTCGCTTCCTTCGGTCGTTCGCGCTTGCTCAGGATGACAGATGGAG